>JAKSUU010000152.1 GCA_024408695.1 Coriobacteriales bacterium
TGTTTAAAAAAACCGTTGCTCTATACAAACAATATTTATAAAGATGTGGACATTGCTTTAAAAGGACATTTGCCACCAATGCACTGATTGTTATTTTTGTAATAAGTGCATACAAAATCAGATCTATGCATTTCTATACCAAGCTTATCTTTAGTAAAATCAATTGCACTATTAATCGCAAGACAAGAATCTCTTTTGCAGCACCTAGGTCCACCAAACTTTGCAATTTGGGCAAGTGAACATGAGGTCATTTGATTTGAAAGTTCCCAGGGTTTTTGGGCAAGAGGAGTAGAAGCTGTAACAATAGAAATAAAAATCCCGGTGCTTATACCTGCTCCGCAGGCACCCCAAAATCCGCAAACACCACCAGGAACAGCTTTTCCACGCTTAATAATTTCTAGCAAAGCCTTTTGCAAATTAATTTCTCCGCCTGCATTTTTATATGCAGTTAAAAGGGCTGCACCAACTATTACGTGATGCTCAGGACCATGCATATGACAAAAAGAAGCTTGCATTAATTTATTAGCTATATAAATTGGATCGTTTGATTTTTCATCAATACAAATTTCTACAATTGTACCCACGTCTTTGGTGTGACATTCGTTACAAACATAATGACCATTTATACATTGAATTTTGCTCAATTCTGTTTTTTTACAAAATTCGCATGTCATCAATGTGTCATTTTCAAAATACCGTAATACGGAGCCACAAAAAATACATTCATCTGCCATATTTGCACTGTATCACTTTCAAACAGAAATAATTGGAATCATATGCTAAATAATTATACTTTAAAAACAAGACAATAATTATCGAGTTAGCTATTCCAAATCAATGTGGTATATTAGATTATTAAAATATAAAGATATACTAACTACATAGTTTGCATAGAATCGGATTAATATTTTAAAACTCCGCATTTTTTAAAAGTAAATATTTATTCTTTTTAAATATATTTATAAGAAATTGTTTTGAACACAATAGTTAAAAGTTCAAATTATTGTAAAATATATTCTATAAAATGTATATGTCTTGCAAGTGCTAAGTGACAAACAAAATAAGCCAAGCGTTTTTATAAGTTATAGTAGCAAGGACCGAGAAATTGCGGATTATTTAAAACTCACACTTGAAAATAATAACATTAGTTGTTGGATGGCTCCATATTCTATTCCTAGTGGAAGTGACTACGCAGAATCTATTCCAAAAGGCATTGCTTCTTGCGACTTTTTCCTAATTGTTCTTTCAAAAAACTCTATGGATTCTATTTGGGTTCCAAAAGAACTAGACAATGCAATTACACTTGGAAAGCAAATCATCCCTTTTAAAATTGACAGCATGGATTTAACAAAACGTTTTGCATTTTGCTTAACTGACATTCAAATGATCGAAGCATACGTAGTTTTTGATGAGGCTATTGGCGATTTATTAAACTGCATTCAAAATAAGCTATCTACAAATATAGACCCATTAATCAATATAAACAGCGATAGACCAATTTTGCGCTCATTTATCAAAGAAGTAGCAAACACTTATGTAGAGCGAAAAGATATATTCCTAAAAATCAAAGAAAACTTTAAAACAAATAATCTATTATCGTTATATGGTATTGGTGGCATTGGGAAAAGCGAAGTCGCAAAAAGTTACATGTACGAAGTTTTTTTTAAAAACAAGAAATATTCAACAGCAGTATGGCTGGATTTTCAAGAAAATTTACTTATGACATTCGCATCTCTTCCATTTGATAATCTAGATGAAGATAAAGTTCTTTCGCTTATTAGCACAAATTTAGAATCAAGCGCCTATAATTCAACAGAAGAAATTGCAAAATTTAAGTTTAATCTTCTTAAAAAAACAGGTCCAGAAACACTAATAATTATAGATGGCGCGGAATCGCTCACGCCAGAAGAAATTCATGAACTATCAAAACTGCATTGCCATACAATTGTAATTTCACGGAAAGCATATAAATTGCTTCCATTAATTAATGTAAGCTATCTACCACAAGATTTAGCCATACAGCTATTTTTTAATAATTACGAAGATGGAGATTCTACCAATGAATCACAGCTAAAAGATGTTCAAAATTTATTAAAAATTAGCGGAGGTCACGCTCTGACCATTAAATTAGTCTCTAGATTTGCCCAAATTACCGGAATTCCTCTAGAAGAATTATATAAAGAATTAAATAGCGGTGAAAGTTATATATATAATGAAGAAATCGAGTGTGATGAAGAAATTTATGTTAGTTTAGACGAACAACTTGATAAAATTTTTGACATATCTAGCCTAACAGACATTCAATCAAAGATTCTTGCACGCCTTTCAATAATTCCTTTTTCTGGAATTAAAAAATATGAATTCAAAAAGCTCAATGATGAAAACCTTATGAATGAAGTAGACAGTCTGATTCGTCAGGGATGGATAATGAATGAATCCGGTTTAATTTATATTCACCCACTGGTTTCAAACTGTGTTCATAGAAAAATTATTAATTATCAGGAACTTTGCTATCCCTTTGTTAAAAATTACTTTGACGCTTTAGATCTATCTGGCACCAAACCAATATTACACTTTTTATACAAAAAATCAACCATTAAAAATATGCTTGTTTACATTGACTGCAACACAATTGAAGGTATAAAATTATACATCAATGCAGGCTTCTTTTTAGGCTCCTTAGCTTATCAAAACATGATGATTGTTACAGAGCAAAGAGCGGATGTTTCGCTATTCTCGCAAGTTGTAAATATCGAAAAATCTTCTTACGATGAATTTAAATTTGCTTATTCTTGCTTTCAATCTGCTCTTAAAACCTACAACGAGCTTAGAATTGATAATGAGTTATTATTAGCAGATATTTATGAAGGCCTAGGTCGCACATCCTTTAACATGAATAAATATGAACAATCGCGTATAAATCACAATAAATCTTATGAATATAGAAAAAAATATCTACCCTTATCAGATAAAAAATATATAGCAAGTGCAAGACAAAGAACAATTGCTGCATTTTATAATAATCAATATGAAATTGCAAAACAAGAAGCTGAACAAAATTTAAAAGCTTTGCTATCTTGTTCTGAGACTTCCGAAGAAATTGAAGATGTTATAGATTTAGCAAAAGGCTATTCTTATGCCGCAAAAGTTAATCATTATTTAAAATTATATGATATCGCATTACAATATTACAAAGAAGCAATTGCACTACTCGAAAATGCTAAAGTTGAAGAACTCGGTTTGCTTGAGCTAAAATCCGCCGTAAATGAAATTCAAAATAC
>JAKSUU010000153.1 GCA_024408695.1 Coriobacteriales bacterium
TCGAAATCTTATAAATATAATATTTTGTAGATTTCTGCGTGAATTGTTCGCTTAACATACTACCATCAAACATCAAAATCTTTATTCTAAATTAGCAAACTTTACTTGCGAGTATAGCACAATCATATACGTATAAGAAATACTTAAATTTCCATAAAAGATTACCTCTGTTTCGAGAGGCGCTCAAAGAGGCAAAGCTCGCGGTTTTTTATACAAATACTTATAACTTTTCACCAAGAAGAAGGGATACATATCAGTAAACATCCTCGTTTCCCGCATTTCATAAAAAAAAGAGGACTGCAAGTTTTGCACCCCTCTTTCTTAAAGTTTGTTTTAACTTACTTTTAGTTGAAGCGTTTTCTCAAAACAACAACTGCACCAGCGATGCTTAAGGTCAATACGGCTAAGCCAAGTGGAGCATAAGGTGCACTGTCGCCTGTATCTGTTGCTCCAGCTACTTCTTTATCTGGGATAGTAAAATTAGTTTCTGCATAGCCATCCGTTGAAACGATATCAATAGTATGCTCTCCTGCTGCTAGCGTGTCTAAATAGCTTGCTTTAACTGTAACGACAGTGGAACCTTCTGTTGCGGTATAGTTGGCATCACTTAAAATTTCATCGTCAATTTTTACACATGAAAATTTTTCAAAAGGAGCTTCTGAGCGAAATACCATATCTTTAAATTCATATATTAAGTTAGCGCCTTCAATCATCTTATAATCTTCTAGAACACTCACGATAAAATCGGTTGTGGCAGACTCAACAATAACAGTTATTGTTTTTTGTCCTGCTGTATCGGAATCAAAACCTAAAATTTCATCATCGTCTGGAATATAGGTTATGCTTGAACCATCTGAATATTCTTTTTTAACTGCAAGACCTGTTTTATCAAAGTCTTCACCAATAAAATATTGAGTTTTATTTGGAAGAGTTAAAAGGCTTATGCCAGTAAGAAATGGTCCAGGAGGAGTTACTGTTAATCCATTCAATAAAGTAGACACACTAGGTTCAGTCTGAAATTCATGAAAATATGCTTCTAAACAAATGTTGTAAGAACCTGCAGCTGAAATATTCAAATTCTCAGTTATAGACCAGTGATTAGAAGTAAAATTATTGCTTATTAATATAAGCTTAGCTACTTGTTTTGTAGAATCGTGTGGATTATTTCCTGAGTATACATATAACCATCCATGTCTATCACCTGAACTAAAGGGATCATCATGCCCCCCAGAAAATGTAACAGATGTGGGTCCACCGGATGATATTATATCTGGATTTGGAGAATCAATTGTGACCGTATTGTTACTAAGGAAAGAATCTTTTTGCTCTGCAGAATCATCTGCAAGCGCGATGTTTGCATTAAGCAAGCCACTAAAAGATGCAACAAGTACAAATGACATAAAAATAGATAGAAATTTTTTCTTCATGACCCCCCCCTATACTCATCTATATTCATTATACAATTTCTATTAATGTTAAAAAAGAATTATAGTTTTTAAATAATCAAAACAACACCACTAATGAACATAAGTATTACTTATAATAGCTCCATAATTGCACCAACGCAATTTGGAATTGCATCTAACAATTCTTGAGAAATTTGCATGTCGAAATCGACTGGTTGATAGTCTTTTGCTTGAACGCATATACATTTAATATTTGCATCATGACCTGCAAGTTGTGCCTGAGCTAACACATCTATCACCTTCATATCGTGAAGAGAATGTTTAACAGCGTTGTCGGCAATATCGTCTGGTTCTAAAACAAGCACATCACCTGAATGAATTTTATCGCTTTTTGTATCAATAATATCTACAACTAGCAAATTATCAAAATCGCGAATTAAAGGAATCATACTCATCCCCATTGTTGCAGCATCTAAAACTGGGATGCGCCCATTTGCATCTTGGGTGTTACCAACTTCATACTCGTAAAAGTGAGATACTAGTTCACGCGCATCCGCATCATCAAAATATTTGCGTGCTTCATCAAAATCACACAAAACTCGCGCAATATATGGACCAAAACCCTCATCTTTGAGCAGGATGTTTCCCACACAAACAACGAGGGTTTCTTTCAAATTTTTCATAGTTTATTATTTAGATTTATAGTCTTCGATAGATTCGACAATTAAATCAATCGCTTCGCGAGTTGATAAATTATCGGTAGACACAACAACATCAGCGTAATCTAAATAAATTTGATGACGATCACTATAAAGTTCATCAAGAGAAGATATACCTTCGCGCATAATTATTCCGCGCTCAGAAATCTTATTGCCAACACGACTTTTCATCTCGTCTTTTGAAATATCTACAAAAACTATAAGGCCCATGTCGAGCAAATGTTGCATTGCAAGGTGACCATAAATTGCACTACCACCTGTGGCAATTACATGATTTTTACACATGAGACCGCATAAAATTGCATTTTCGTAATCCACAAAGGCCTCGTGACCGTGCTCTTCTATAAACTGTGAAATTTTTTCATCACTGCCAAGCTGAAGCAAAGAATCGGTATCTACAAATTTCATTCCTAAACGCTTTGCGATGCCTTTTCCAAGCGTGGACTTACCACTGGCTGGCATACCAATTAAAACGATATTCGATTTATCCATTATTACCTCTTAAAATTTAAGGTCAAGCTTCATTTTGCTTGAGATATATTTACGAATAAAGTATTTGCAAAATAAAAATTAACGCTTTGAGAATTGTGAACGTTTACGTGCCTTTTTAAGACCATATTTTTTACGCTCAACCATACGACTATCACGACGCAAAAGACCAGCTTTTTTGAGGTCTGCGCGATAGTTGTCGCCAGCTTCGAGCAAAGCACGTGCAATACCATGGCGCAAAGCACCAGATTGACCAGTAGTGCCACCACCATAAATATTTGCAATAACGTCAAATTTATTTTCTGTATTTGTAACCTTAAATGGAACAAGTGCTTGGTCTAAAAGACCACGGCGTGCGAAATATTTTTCGCCTTCGCGATCATTAATAGTGATTTTACCCTTGCCAGGAACCAAGCGAACGCGCGCAACGCTATTTTTACGACGACCTGTTCCTAAATATATTGCATCTGTCTTAGCCATATTTATACCTCTAATTCAATCTTTGTAGGATTTTGTGCTGCATGTGGATGTTCAGGACCTGCATAAACCTTTAGTTTTTTGAATAATTGAGCACCTAACTTGTTTTTAGGAAGCATGCCTTTGACAGCTTCGGTAATAGCCAAGCTAGGGTTTTTCTCG
>JAKSUU010000154.1 GCA_024408695.1 Coriobacteriales bacterium
CGATGGCGGATCCACCTGAAAGAGCTTGGCTAATAATGCCCAAAATATCTGAGCTTGCAATTGAGCTTGTGTAACCTGGAACTGTGCTCATTGATCCCATGCTTCCAAAACCATTTGCACCAAGACTGCTTGCTGGATTCATACTTCCAATGCTCGAAATTGTTGTTGCTGCACAAGCACCTACAATTCCTCCCAAAATTAATAAAATCACAAACACAATAGCCGTAATAATTAAAATTGGCATAAAGAAAATGAAAACACCAGAAGCCTTATTTTTACCATAAACGCTCCAAATATCTTTAAAATTGAAGCCAGCTTCGAGGTGACCAACAATGCTCATGCGCATTGCGGCAATATACATAAACGGTCCAAAATATATAAGGATAATTATAGTAAGGATAAACGAAATTACCGTAATAATAGTTGCAGATGCAACAACTGAGAAAATCCCAATGAGTGCTGCAATTAAAGCAAGGGCAAGGGTCACAACAACGTATAGAGCAAGGGCGATGCCAAGCATAACTATCGTAGCTTTGAAGCCCTCAACGATTTCGCCTTTGCGGAAAATTTTGCCGGGTAAGGTGTTGCGTTTACCATAGAAAAGTTCCTTTGACCAGTTAAGCGCATAACCACTTACACCAAAGCTTAAAATTGGAATCCAACCAATAAGGCAAAGTAGGAAAATCTTTTTGAACCAATTAGGAGTGGATTTAATGTCACGCCAAGCGGCGCGCAAGCATCCTTCTTGTGAAAAGCTTTGCTGGGGTTGCATAGTATAAGCAGGTGCGGATGCACTTTGCTGTTGTGCAGATGGGTTTGGTGTAGTAGGTGCTCCTGAAGGGGTGTGAGCAGATGGGTTTGGTGTGGCTGGTGCAGCTTGCGAATTTTCGGAAGCTACATTTGATGCAGCGTTCGCCGTTGAAGAGGCTTGACTTGCTACGTTTGGTGCAGAGCTTGCTACTGGTGTGTCTTGTGCGATGTCGCTTAGTTTAGCTCCACAACCGCCACAAAAGGTAGCATCATCACTAACTTGTCTTAAACATTTTGGACATTTCATAACATTCCTTTCTCACTCACTTTATTCATTATATTGTTATCGAAGGTTGAAAATAAAATACGAAGCAATTTATTTAAATTGTAATTTTTTCGTAAAAAATTAGTCATCGTCATCAAATTTATAATCTTTCAAAACTGCAAATGGCGAATTTGGATTGATTTCATTTTCTTTTTTCTCGGCAATTTTTTGAACGCAATCGCAAGCGGTTTTGTTAAGATCACATCCACAATATTGACAAAGTCCTTTGCAATCTTGATTACATAAAGGTGTAAAAGGCAACTCATAAGTTATTGCCGCATATAAATTGTCATTTATACAAATAGTATTTTTTGAATCAACAAAGCCGTATTCATCCTCTTTTAAATCTTTAATGTTAGCGTTTTGGTTAAGGAAAAAATAGCCTTCTACATTGCCGTTTATTGGGATTTGGATTTCATCTAAACAACGAACACAACTGGTTTTTGCAATTGCGGTAATTTTTCCTTGGACCAAGATAGCATCCCCTGTATTTGTAAGTGCAATTTCATATTGGGGGTTGGCATCAAAAATGTAAAGAGCTTGACCAAAGCTTATCTGATCAAGCTCAAAGCTATCTATGTATTTATGACTTTGCCCGACTTTTGATAAATAGGGATAAATAGGTATGTGTATATCTTTGTTAGACTGATGGGTCATTTTACCAAGCAAATTTTAAAATGGCAGGAAAACAATAAAAAACCGAACTTTTGTATTTTCTGCCCTTTAGTAGGTTCTATTAATCTTGACTGAATGTCGTTTGAGTACTATTCTGTAAGATTAGAATTTAGACGCTCGCGACAACGAATAACATTTTTAAGGAAACTATCTAAATTCGTTTCGAGATTAGCAAAAAGCTGATCGGCGTAATCTTCTGCACCCATGCGCATTTCACGCTCGCGAACCATTGCATCATCGAGGATTTGATCGGCCTTAGCTTGAGCAATACGAACAACTTCTTGTTCTGATGCAATTTGGTCTGCCTGGCGTTCAGCGTCTTCAAGGATGCGATTTGCTTCGACTTCAGCTGCTTCGATCATGCCTTGACGATCGCGAACAATAATGCGAGCTTGTTTGATTTCATCTGGGAAAATGTCGCGAATTTCATCTAGAATGGCAAGTACTGTGTCTACCTCTACCTGGCGTTTTTGGGAATTGCCAAGAACAGGTTTGGATTCTTCGATGATTTCTGTGAGTTCTTCTAATAATTCTTCAATTCCAGCGTCGCTATTCACGTTGGGCCTCCTTTGTGTTAAATATTACATTTATACTGTGTTTATAACACATCTGAGTATTTTAACATAAAAAAATTTTTTGCGCAACACTTGGGGACGGTAACCTTGGTGTTGCAACACTTGGGGACGGTAACCTTGGTGTTGCACTAGTCGAGATAATCTGCATGCCTTTCCCAACCTGCAGGAATACCATTTCCACCAACAAGTCCAAGAGGGGGGCTCTCAAGAGAAACGGGGCAATACCAATCGCCACCTACCGGAACACCTGCCATCCAATTTGTAGCACCACTTCCCCAACCAGGAAAATGAATTTTAAGCGTACTTAATTGCGAGCAATTATAAAACATCTGCATAAAACAACCACTGTCGAGTGATCCCTTATACATGATTTCGGGAGACTCTACCAATTTAGAACAACCATTAAACATATCTACATAACATCTATCCGCTAATTGCAAAGCAGGAAGTTTGGCAGGAGGATGAACTAAGTATTTTGAATTGTGAAACATATATTTATAGCAGTCATTTGTAGTGTTTTCTGGAAAAACCAAACCTTGCGCACTTGAAAGAATGTTGTTATCACCTCCGAATAAATGATTTGATTCAAATTCATTAGGCAACTGATTTGGATAACCAACTCCATTAATAATAGCGGAAAGGTAGCCCGAAACTGTAATAGTACCAGACGCTGAATACACCGAACCTGGAAGAATAGTAAAGTAAGATGATCCATTTGGGACAAAGGTACTATTTGTACCTTTTAGATGCAAAACATCGCCATTGGCTAAATCTAATTTATCAAAACTACCCATATATTTAATTGGAAAATCATGCCAAGTAGACTCATTATTTATCTTATATTGAAAATTATAAGTTCCTACAGCTGTTGTAGGTGCCTGAATTTGAATATAGTTACCATCCCCGGTCGAACGAA
>JAKSUU010000155.1 GCA_024408695.1 Coriobacteriales bacterium
CATAAGCGTATAAAGCGGATAAATTGGTGGCATAAAGTTTTGGTCCAATTGAGCAACCATCAGAGATTTGAGACAGACTCTGCTCAATATCGCTGTCTAAAAAGTTTATAACTTCGAAAGAGGGTGCACCATCATAATCAACTTGAGGCGATCTAGTCTTACATTCTGCGTAAAATTTTTGTAATTGCAAGCTTGAAATTTCTTTAGCATTTTGCACCTGAACAAATTTTTCATCCTCATAATTTTTTAATGCTAAATCACGCAATTTATGCAAGTAAGAAAATGCAACGCCTACGCCCTCGTCAAGATCAATATCAAAGTGTTCACAAGTATATCTACTTGCTCCAAGACGAGAAAAATGCTCAATTATCTCAAATTTAGATAATTCTTTTGTGCGGGCCGCTTCAACAATTTCGCCCAGCGTTTTTACGCAAAGACCTGCACTATCACGCACCTCAACAATATATGGCGAATTTAACTTTGCACGAATACTAAATTGAACAGGAATTTTAGGAAGACCATTGCCTGTGGCTTTTTCAAATTCCTTTTCGATTTCAACACTTCTGATTTTAAAAACTCGATCTCCCTTGCCTACTTTTTGCTTAACAAATATTCGCAAAAACTCGCCATTGGTTTTATCCTTTTTAGTAATCTCATAACGCACTCGCCCAGCTTTTGACCAAATTTCGATTAAATCACCAGCAAACAAAGACACGCCCTCGTTCAATTTAATTTCTACAGGATTTAGCGAATTTATACGCCCAATAGCAAGCCCTCGATTATTTTGTGAAGTTAAAGAATAAAAATCTTTATATGAAAAACCTTCTAAATACCCAGTGCTAAAACCACGAGAAAAAACCTGCTCTAATTTTTGCACATCACTTGATTTAACTTGAATTGATTTTGCGCATTGCGATACACTGTCATCATCACAAGCACAAGCCTCATCAATGTATTTCCTATAGATACTTGCAACAGTGTAAACATAATCCGCACTTTTCATGCGCCCTTCAATTTTAAAAGAATCAACACCTGCATTAATTAAGTCTGGAATAAGTTGCAATGCGCATAAATCTTTAGGAGAAAGCAAATACTTTCCGCCACATTTTATTTCTTCGAAATGATCATCTAAGAGGTCATATTTAAGACGGCAGGGTTGAGCACAAAGCCCACGATTGCCACTACGACCGCCAACAAGCGAAGAAAAAAGGCACTGCCCACTTTGACATATACAAAGCACGCCATGAACAAATGCTTCGATTTCAAGACCTTGCTTATCAAGGCCCTTAATTTGCGACAGGCTACATTCACGCGCCAATGTAACGCGACTAAATCCTAGTTTTTTTGCAATAGAAATACCTGCACTATCACTTATATTCATTTGAGTTGATGCATGCATAGGCAGATTAGGCAAAAAATATTGTAAGCATTTTGCAAGCCCTAAATCCTGCACAATTACTGCATCAACACCTGTGTTATATGCATCTACTGCAGTGTTTATAGCATCCATGAGTTCATCGTAAAAGGCTAAAGTGTTTAAAGTTAAAAAAACTTTTGAACCATAAAGATGTGCATCATGGCAGCAAGCCTGCAAATCATCTAAAGAAAAATTAGTAGCATTTCTGCGGGCATTAAAGTTTCCGAGCCCCATATATACCGCATCTGCACCCGCACTAATTGCCGCTTCAAATACTACCCTATCACGCGCTGGACATAGTAACTCTGGCTTTTTTATTGAGTTTTCCATACAAAAATAAAATATAGCTCTTGAATTATTTATCTTTGATTTGTGCGATATCTTTATCTAGCTGATTTTTGCACTCGTCAATCTGAACTTTTACGCAATCATAAGATGTTGCACCATAACTTTTACGTGAATTTACAACATTTTCAAGCTTAATAACTTCGAGGGCATCTACCTCAAAAAGCTCGCTAAATTTTTGCAAATCTTCCAAACTCAAATCTTGCAAACTTATTCCCTTTTCAACGCAATCACCAACAATATGTCCAACTATCGCATGCGCATCTCTAAAAGCAAGTCCTTTGCGAACCAAATAATCTGCTAAATCTGTAGCTTCTATGTACCCAGTTTCACAGGATATTCGCATTACATCGGCATTAATTTGTAGAGTATCAAGCATTGGAGCCAAAATATTCAAACTTCCAAAACAAGTATCAAAAGCATCAAAAAGTGGCTCTTTATCTTCTTGCATATCTTTATTATAAGCAAGCGGAATGGCTTTCATTGTTGTTAAAATAGCAGTTAAATCACCATAAACACGACCAACCTTACCACGAATAAGCTCACAAAAATCAGGGTTTTTCTTATTAGGCATAATAGATGAACCAGTGGAATATTCATCAGCAAAAGTAATGTACCCAAAATCGCTACTTGCCCAATAAATGAGTTCTTCACAAAGGCGTGAAATATGCATCATACAGATACTTGCTGCATAAATAAAATCAATTACAAAATCACGATCGCTTACTGCATCCATACTATTATTGTAAAGTTTTGTAAAACCAAGTTCGTCAGCGACAAAGTCGCGATCAATCGCATGAGGAGTACCAGCCAAAGCGCCTGCACCAAGAGGACAAACATCGCTAGCAATATAACATTGCTTAAAACGGTTAAAATCACGCGACAGCATATGAAAATATGTAAGAATATGATGACTAAATAGCACAGGCTGAGCTTTTTGCATATGTGTATAACCTGGTAAAATCACATCTACATTGGACTGTGCAACCTTAAGAATAACCTCACGCAGCTCATTGATTTTTTGCATTATTGCTAATGCGCATTCTTTTGTAAATAGATGAACATCCAAAGCAACTTGATCATTGCGACTTCTGGCACTATGAAGACGCCCGCCAGCTTCACCAATTAATGCAATAAGACGCTTTTCAATCGCCATATGAATATCTTCATCTTCTATATCAAAAACAAAAAGTCCACGCTCAATTTCATCTTTAATTTTGGCAAGACCATCAAGAATAACCGCACAATCCTGATCACTTATAATATTACAATTAGCAAGCATTTTTGCATGAGCAATGCTACCAGCAATGTCTTGCAAATTCAAGCGCTTATCAAAGGGAAGTGATGCTCCAAACTCTTGAGCAAACTTTGATGGTACCTCGCTAAAGCGCCCCGACCAAGGTGTTTTTTCTTCTGCCATTTTTACTCCTAC
>JAKSUU010000156.1 GCA_024408695.1 Coriobacteriales bacterium
TCAATGTATCGGTATAATCATTCATAAATTTAACTGTGGATCCACCATCAACGTCAGCAGTAAAACAAATGTATGGACAGTGTTCTGGCATGGAAATTGTTTCTTCTAATTGATTAAAAACTCGATCCGAAATTGAACTTGTACCACCAGCAATGTAACAAGCTTGCATATTTTTGTAATTATTTTGGACTTGAGACAAAACATTACTAAAATCCGAATCTGTATAACTTAACATCAAAGCGGAGCCTGCCTTACCACATAAGGGGCCCATACTTAGCGCATCTGGGAAATCATCGCCACGAGCTACACAAAGGTGAGTGTAATCTAGTGCACCCTGTTTTACGCAATAATCAGCAACAATTGCAGATGTTGCGATTCTGCCTGCACCACCTAAACGAGTGACGTTTTCTTGTCCTACAACATCTATAAGGTCAGCTTCTGCAGATTCAGAAACTGCACTTGTTCCACCAAGAATAATCGCTTTATTAAAACCACCAGTTTGAATTGCATTTTTAATGTCTGAAGATAAATTGTGATAACTATCTGTAAGAAAAACTGGATAATGCATTTTATATGCTAAAGGAGATGCAGAAAGCGCATCCGCGTACCCCAAAGAATTGGCAAGAATTGCCGTATCTGCCCAGTTATGTGTAAAACTTTCGGTTTTACCTGTTTGATATATTTTAAGTGATGTTGCTGTACGACCACTGCCTGCCATTGGTGAATGATAAGTGGCTCCTGTGATGTCAATTGCTTGCTGAATAAGATGGCTAGCAATAGCACCGCCTGGAACCCAAATATCAGAAGGGGAGATTTTTTGTAGGGCTTCTATTGTTTTATCTGGAAGAGTAGCCGCATCACTTGGAGTTAATACAATCGCACCATCAAAAAGTCCAGCAAAAGCTGTTGCAGCAAGAGCATCTGGATAGTCATCGCCACGCGCAAGAACACATGGTTTGCCATCTGGGGATGAAGGGTAAAGGCATTCTTCTTCAACAATTTTTTTCATGGTATCGTAGCGCCCAGTGCCATCAAAACGCGTGAAACCTTTTTCGGTAATATCATGTGTCGTGTCCTCGAAGTTTTGGTTGTTTTCACCATTTGCTGCAAGTGCAACAAAAGTAAAACTAAATACTAATACTAATGTTAAAACAGAAACAGCTAAAATTCTATTCAAAGATTTCATAGAACCACCCCTAATTTTAAACTTTTCACATATAGTTATATATTCCTATAGCCATAAAATGTAAAAATATAAAATAGCATATATATATTTAATTTTTGCAAACATTCATACCTAATGTCGATAACGGGACAGGGGACGGTAACCTGTCCCAAAAAGTAATTGTTAGATACGTTGAACCGACCAACCTACTGGAATATGTTCACTGTCATGAATTTCGCTTAAGTCAGTAGGACAATAAAACGTGCCATTTGCAGCAGTTCCCTTTAGCCAGTTATAACATGTGTTTGTAGAAGATGCTGGTGGATTAGGTAACCATGAAGTAAATTTAACTGTAACTGATGAAATTTTGCTGCAACCATTGCACATATCCGTACAAGACATGTAACCTAACTGCGTAGCGCTCATATTAGGGAAAGTAGATAAATTTTTACAATTCTCAAACATACTTCTGTAACAAGCAGATACAAGTATTGTTGCTGGTAAATCTGGTGCTTGCACTAAAGATGTGCAACCTGAAAACATGCCCCAGTAACATCCATCTTTTAAGGTTGTTGCGGGAAGAACTGGCGCTTGAGTTAAAGATGTGCAATAGCCAAACATATTTCGATAACAACTATCTTCTAAATTCATAACGGGCAATTGTGGAGCAGTTGTAAGTTTTTCACATGAACTAAACATACTACCATAGCAATTTTGAGCTAAAACTGTTGCAGGTAATGTGCCAGCATCGCTCAAAGAAGTTCGAGAAAACATACCGTTATAACAAGATTTTGCTAAAGTTGTAGCTGGCAAATTTGGCCTACTTGTTAAACTCTTGCAAGAACTAAACATACTACTATAGCAAGATTCTGCAAGATTAGTTTGTGGAAGATCACAAACAAATCTTAGAGATTTACAATTTAGAAACATTGAATCAAAACAAGATTTAGCTAAACTTGCTTGAGACAAGTCAGGTGTTGTGGATATAGCTGTTCCTTCAAACATCCAATTACATCCTGATTCACCAACCGAAGTTATAGAAAAATCAGGACACTGATTTAAATTAAGACATTCGCTAAACATGTATTCACATGAGTAATTTCCAACATTTTGGGCAGAAATTTTTCCAGGTATCCCCAAAGTCAAATCACAAAAATGCATGTATCTATAAGCAGAATCAGGAACAGTTGTAGCAGGTAACTTAGGAGATTGTTTTAAAACATTGCATCCTGCGAACATCCAGTTATAACAACCTTTAGAAAGATTTGTTGCTTTTAACATTGGTGCAGTTAATAGTTGGTTATAGTAAGTAAAATCATTCCAATTGCCTTCCAAATTGTAACCGCCACAGAACAAACAAGCGAAGCACCAATCGGAAAGAGTCGGATTTTGTCCAATGGCAATTTTTTCATAATCTATTAACGCTCTAACATCTCCAACACAAGACACTTTTTGTTTTAAAACAAATCTAAAAGACTGTTCAATATAGCCGGTACCTAAGCAGTCATTGGTGCCGCGTAAGTATACTTTTTTCCCATAAGCCAATTTATTTAGGTTAACTTGACTTCCTGAGTCAACATCAATATTTGACCAAGCGCCAGCATTGGTTGGATCTGAATAATTTACTTGTAAATGAATTGTATTAGCATAGCCATTTAGCAAACCTATTGTTGCACCCTTGCTTTCTTCTGATATAAAACAAATATAAGGACAGTTTTCAGGCATAGAAATTGTATCTTCGAACTGATTAAAAATTCTATTAGAAATTGAAGCAGTGCCACCTGCTACATAGCATGTTTGCATACCGGTATAGTTGTTTTGAATTTGAGAAAGAATACCGTAATAATCGGAATCTGGATAACTCAACATTAATGCTGCGCCAGCCTTGCCACAAAGAGGCCCCATGCTAAGTGCGTCTGGAAAGTCATCACCACGGGCTACGCATAAATGTGTATAATCAAGAGCACCTTGTTTTACACAATAATCAGCTACAATGCTTGA
>JAKSUU010000157.1 GCA_024408695.1 Coriobacteriales bacterium
ACAATTAATAGAATTAGTGCCAGTAAAAAAACATGACATTGCTCTTCCCAAAATAATTTACATGCCTTAGTATATAAAAAAGAATTTAGTATGATTTTGAAAAATGTTACAGTTTGAAAGCTCTTGTATAATGAATTCATTGTAATTGAAGGAAAAGAAATGAACATAGTTGATAATATTTTAATTAACGTAGATTGTCAAGAACTGGATGATGGTATTTTAATAGTTCCAGATGGAGTTATAGAAATTGAAGCAGATGCGCCATTCAAAAAGCCAAATACTTTAATAAATTCTCATTTTCTTAAAAAAGTGGTTTTACCTGCTAGTCTTAAAAAAATCGGAACAAATGTATTTAGACATTTAGCGCTGGAGAGTATTAATTTAGAAAATGTAGAGGTAATTGAAGAGCGTGCTTTTCAAGATTGTGATAAGCTTGTTGCATTAGACTTAAGTTCCGCGAAAGTTATTGGAAGGCAAGCGTTTGCGGATTCAGATAAACTAGAAAAGGTTACGCTAAATAAAGATTGCGAATATTTTAAAGGATCATTTCCAGAGGATTGCGAAATAATAGAAATTTAGTTTTTCGAGTGATAGTGCTTGCGTGCAATTAAAAAGTATCCGAGTAACAAAAAGACGGATATGCCCGCACATATTAAAAACATGCCATTAAAACCTACGAAAGCAGACACATAGCCAAGAACAGTTGGTCCTATTCCCATACCAAAATCGACAAACATAAAAAAAGTGGCAGTCGCCATACTTAAGCGACTACGAGGAACTTGCTTTAATGCAAGTGGCAACATATTGGCGTTTGCTGCACTAAAACCATAGGCAAGCAAAAGAGATATTAATAAAAGCAAAATTCCGTTGTTGCAAAAGTTTAAAGCAACAAAGCACGCCCCAAAAATAATAATTGCTGAATACATAATAGGATTTACTTTTCCGCGATCGATGGCACGCCCCATTGGAGGGCGCACAATAAATAACGCAATTGTATAGATAAAGAAAAACCACGATGCAAATTGCTGTATGCCAACCTGTGCAGTGTATGGTTCCAAAAAGTTTGTTAATCCGCTGTAACAAAGTGTGGCAACTGCTGCAAACAAAGCGTAAGGCATAGTAGTTTTGTCAAAGAAGTTAGAAAGTTTTAGTTTTTTAGAAGATGAGTTTATATCTTTAATATTTGAAGTGTTTTTATTTTGTTCATTTTCTTCATCGGGCAACTCGCCTAGTTCATAAACTTTTACAAATAAGCAAAATATAAATTGAATAATGTATATTATTAGCGATGCTATAAAGATAGAAATAAATGAAAAATTTTGATAAAGGACAATTCCTAAAAATTGCCCGACTGTAAGAGATGCGGCAAGCGAATAATATCCAGTGCCTTCGGCTAGACGCCTACGAGGAACAATTTCCGTACCAACAACAGATGAAATCGTTGAAAACCATCCAAAAACGGCACCGTGTAAAATGCGAATTGCAACCAAAGTGGCAAAATTCATAGGGATAAAGTATAAGCAGGTAACGGCAATCAATAAAATGGCGCTTGCTAAAAACGATTTTCGTCTGCCTATTGTGTCAGACACATAGCCTGCAAATACGCGTACAACGGTGCCTGAAATTACAAAAATTCCCGAAGCTAAGCCTGCCTCTGCTGCGCTTGAGCCAAATTCATCCATACAAATAAGAGGCACTGTGGCCAAAAGCATCAAAAAGACTACGCAATTTGTAAGTTTAATTATCCAACTAAATAAAAAATCAAGAGTCCAAAGACGTTCTAGATTATGTGTATTTTTATTTTGCATACATAATATTATAATTCTATTCAACATACACTTAGAATGACTTTGTTTTTTATAAGAAGGTTGTTTTTAATTTAGGGTAGATGAATTTTATTATTCGCTTGAAAATATACTTTTTAATCAGTTTAATTTATGGGAGAGGACTTGTATTATTCTTAAACAACTATATTCTAAAATAAATATATTCTCAAAAAAATATATTTTTTGTTTAGAATAATTTTTTAGTGCTAAAATACTATTATTCTTGAATGAGAATAATTGCCCTTGAAAGAAGAGTCTAAAAATAAGCAAGTAGATGAAGCGACACTTCAATCGCGCTCAAAAAAGGCACGTGCATTAGAAGATAGTCTTCATCCCCATGCACACTTAAGTGATGCTGAGCTTAAACTCTTCATAGACCGCATGCCAAAATCGCGTCAAAAAAAGAAGGCGGGCACGATTCTTATAATTCTTGGTGTTTTGCTTATTGTTGTTGCTTGCGTATCGTTAATGTTAGGCCGATACCCAATTTCACCAATTGATGCAGTTCTTATGCTCTTGTATAGTGCAGGCCTGCCAATCGAACCCACATGGACTACTCAAGCATATTCCCTGTTTATGAATGTTCGTCTTCCACGAATTTTAATGGCGGGCTTGGTTGGCTGTTGCTTGTCTGCAGCTGGCGCGGCGTATCAAGGCACTTTTCAAAATCCGCTTGTATCGCCTGATATTTTAGGCGCATCACAGGGTGCGGCTCTTGGGGCAGCAATTGGAATTTTATTGCACGCAGGTGCTTTGGGCATTCAGTCGCTTGCGTTTGTTTTTTCTGTAATAGCTGTTACTCTTGTTTTGATTATAGGATCGCGCGCTAAAGGCAATCATATTCTTGTGGTTGTTTTAGCAGGGGTAATGATAAGCTCACTGTTTTCGGCGGGGGTTTCGTATTGCAAATTAGTAGCAGACCCATCAAACGAACTAGCAGATATAACATATTGGCTTATGGGAAGTGTTACAGGGTCATCACTTGACCAGTTATTTGGCTTTACTGAAGATCACCCCATTGGTGTGTTTCCTATAATGGTCATAGGGCTGGTAGCACTATTTGTTATGCGTTGGCGCATAAATATTTTAACTATGGGCGATGAAGAAGCACAAACTATGGGCGTAAATGTTCGCAGACTTCGCATTTTGATTATTTTGGCAGCTACTCTTGTAACGGCGGCAAGTGTGTCTGTTACTGGCATGATAGGCTGGGTGGGTTTGGTTATTCCGCACCTTTGTAGAATGTTAATTGGAGTAGATTATCGTAAACTTATTCCAGCAAGTATGTTAATGGGCGCTTCGTTTTTGTTAATTGTTGATGATTTTTCGCG
>JAKSUU010000158.1 GCA_024408695.1 Coriobacteriales bacterium
GTTTGCTTAGTAAAAGCGAGCTCATAGAAAATTCACGCGTAATTATTGCAATTGCAGGAATGGAAGGTGCGCTGGCAAGTGTTGTTGGCGGTCTTGCAAGCGTTCCAGTTTTGGCTGTGCCAACTAGCGTGGGTTATGGTGCATCTTTTGATGGAATGGCAGCGCTGCTAGCAATGTTAAATTCTTGTGCAAGTAATGTTTCTGTTTTTAATATAGATAATGGATTTGGAGCCGCTTATCAGGCATCTCTGATTAATCATTTGGATTAGGTTTACCGCCGTCGCTTAGTAGGTTTTATATTTTATCTATTACGCTTTAATGTGTCCAAAAATTTGGTCTGTATGATATTTTTTTTGTCATTATTTAAACGTAACATATCCGATTTGTATAATACAGTAAAATTTTATTGTTTTTTTAACAAATTATTGAACTATGAAATAGGAGGTAAAACTTATGGGGTTGTTTGATGGAAAGCGAAAGCTCGAAGATGAAAATCGTGCTTTAAGAAATCAAATCGATCAAATTTATTCTTCTCTCTCGCCTTTGCAACAAGAGGGTGTAGATCTTTCGAAAAAAATTGAAGAATTGAAAATAGATTGCAAAAACCTAGAAGCCTATTTAAGTTCTTTGAAGAATCAAAGTCTAGAAAAAGAAAAGGAAGTTCTGCAATTAAATAGACAGATCAATGAACTTGGTGATGATGCAATAGCTGTTGAATTTGGTCTTTATACTCCAAAATTTGATTTCCAATCAGTCGACGAGTTTAAAGCTAATCTTAAAGTATGTCGTGATAAGCAAAAGGAGATAATTAAAGGTGCAAATAGCTTAGTAGGCTCTAGTTCCTGGACTGTAAATGGGAGCAAAAGAGAAGGCGTAAAGATGGTAAAAGATTTTCAAAAGGCAATTTTTACTGCTTTTAATCTTGAATGTGATGAATATGTACGAAAAGTTAGAGGTACAAATATCTCTAAAACTATTGAAATGATAGATAAAAAGGCTAGTCAAATTAACAAGCTAGGCAGAGTATTAAATATTTCAATTCCTTATGAATACGTATTATTGAAGCAAGATGAAGCTCGAATTTCTTATGAATATGCTCTATTTAAAGAACAAGAAAAGGAGAATGCTCGTATCCTTCGAGAGCAAGAAAGAGAAGCTAAATTATTAGGAAAAGAAATTGCGGAGAAACGTAAAAAACTAGATAAAGAGATTAAACAGTATGCTAACGCTTTAGTTGATGTTGAGGAATTAATGTTAAAGGATAATGGTAATAATTCAGAATTACTTTTAAAAAAGAAAGAATTAGAATCTAAATTAGCTGATGCTAAAAAGGCTAAGGAAGATGTTGATTATCGTGAAGCAAATCAAAAAGCAGGTTATGTTTATATAATTTCAAATATCGGATCATTTGGAGAAAATGTATATAAAATAGGTATGACAAGAAGATTAGATCCTATGGACAGAGTTAGAGAATTAGGAGATGCTTCTGTTCCATTCAATTTCGATGTACATGCAATGATTTTTGCTGATGATGCTCCTGCTTTAGAAGCTGCTTTACATAGAGAATTTGATAGTTTTAAACTAAATAAAGTGAATACTAGACGTGAATTTTTTAATGTTTCATTGGAAGATGTTAAAAGAGTTGTAAAAGAAAATTACGATAAAACTGTCGAATTTTTTGATGAGCCCGATGCGGAACAGTACAGAATTAGTCTAAAAATGGATTAACAACTAACTTATTTTTTTTGAAAAGTTATTAAGGTCATTCTATGGAGGAATTATGAAAAAAGTTTATTTTACAATTGTTGGAATGCAATTTAACCATGGCGATTGGTTTTTTGAGGAAGGGATGAAAGTAAAACTTATCAAAGAGCCAGATAACAAGTATGATAGTGAAGCTATTAGAGTTGAAGTTAAAGGTTTAGGCAAAGTTGGTTATGTTGCAAATAGTCCTAGAACTGTTGCTGGCGATAGTATGAGCGCGGGGCGTCTTTATGATAAAATAGGAGACAAAGCAAAGGGCAAAGTTTTGCATATTTTAGGTAATGGCGTTCTTTGCACTTTAGATAAGAAATATTTAAATGCGTCCAAACATACAAAAAAATCAAAGCATTGAATGTGAAATTAGTGGTTATTCATCCTCTGGTGAAGGTGTCGCCAAAATTCGTTTTGTTGACGGCTCTTTAGAAGCATTTTCACAGAATCATCAAACTCAATATACTGCAAATTCAAATGATGGCATATCTCAAGTTCGCATTTTTCCTGTTTTTGTTAAAGGTGCACTTGTTGGAGAAAAAGTTCGTATAAAAATTATTAAGGTTGCTCGTAAATGTGCATGGGGAAGAGTTGAAGAGATTTTAGAAGCTTCACTTGCGCGTATTGAACTGGACTGTCCTTATTATAAAAAATGTGGGAGTTGCACGCTTCGACATATGACTTATGAAGAAGAATGTAAGTTTAAGGAACAAAAGGTTAACGATGCCTTGCAGCGTCTTGGACATTTAGATAGTAAAGTTGAGCAATTTTTTCCCGCTTCTAATTGCGATGCTTATAGAAATAAAACTGCTTTTGCTGTTGCACGTGCAAAAAACGCAAACATTGATCTTGGTTTATATTACGAGCGAAGTCACGATATTTGTAATATTCATAATTGTGCCTTGCAATCGAAATTTGCAGATAATGCACTAAATATTATTCGAAAATGGGCAAATAAGCACAGTGTTCGCCCCTATGATGAGAAAACTGGTAGAGGACTGTTGCGACATATAGTTTTACGTACAAATGCATCAGGCGACATCTTGGTTTGTCTTGTTTGCACTCGTGATACAATTGAAGCGCAAGCTGAGCTCATCGATACTTTAGAGAAAAAGATTTCAGGTTTTGCTGGCCTTATCCTAAATGTTAACAAAGAGCGCGGAAATGTTATTTTAGGTAGCAAAAACATCTGCCTATATGGAAATTCTTATATTTATGAAGAATTGTTTGGTTTGCGTTTTAGATTGGACATTGCATCATTTTTTCAGGTGCATTTGGAGAAGACCAAAGTTCTTGATTCGCAAATTCTTGAATTAGGACAATTTTCGTCAAATGATAAGGTTCTAGATTTATATTGTGGCGTTGGTTCA
>JAKSUU010000159.1 GCA_024408695.1 Coriobacteriales bacterium
TTATTTGATGCGCGAGTATCAATTTTTTCGATTACCTTGCCATGTTTAAACAAAAGCGCACAATCCTTACCAAAAGCAAGTCCAATATCGGCATTTTTTGCCTCTCCTGGACCGTTTACCTCGCATCCCATAATTGCAACTTTTAAATTTTTGTTTGGAAGCGTAGCAAAATGTTGTTCGGCCTTATTTACAATTTCGATTAAATTAGAATGGGTGCGAGAGCAAGTTGGGCAAGAAATAATCTCGATTTGCGTGTGTCGCAGACCCAGCGATTGTAAAATCGCATAGGCGACATCAACTTCCTCGCAAGGGTCAGCGGTAAGCGAAACGCGAATTGTGTCGCCGATACCCTGCGCAAAAAGAGTGCCAAGGCCAACGCTAGATTTTATAGTGCCTTGGCGAAGCGTGCCAGCCTCGGTGATGCCAAGGTGCTGAGGAACACTCGGGCAAAGCTTCGCGAATTTTAAGCACGCATTTATGCATGTAGACACATCATGCGATTTTATACTAACAATGATATCGTCGAAATTTTGTGATTGAAAATGCTCAACAAAAGCAACCGCACTTTGAACAAGTTTATCTGCTTGACTAAGCGAGCAGTCTGCCGCAATTTCTTTTTGAAGACTACCTTCGTTAACGCCAATTCGAACTGGAATTTGTGCTTGGCGAGCAGCATCGATTATGGCATCAACCTTGTCAAGACTTCCAATATTACCTGGATTTATGCGAATGGCACTAGCTCCGTTTTTGCAGGCAGCAATGGCAAGTCTATAGTCAAAGTGAATATCCGCAATAATTGGGATGGATGATTTTGCACAGATTTTTGCAAAAGAAGCGATGCAATTGGAATTTGGGATTGCAACACGCACAAGCTCGCACCCATGAGCAACGAGCGAGTTAATCTGCGTAAGAGTAGCATCAACATCTAGGACCTGATTGCCATTATCGTTGATGAGAGGTGCGCAGGTCATCGACTGAACAACAACCGGTGCTCCTCCGCCAATTTTTATACCACCAACATTAATTTGATGTGTTTGACTTCGCGCTATCTTACTATCCATAATGATAAATCTCTAAAAGCATCAACTAAAATTTTAACATAAGTGTCTGGTACAAAAAATATCAGGTATATTTTGTACCACAATCAATAATTGGTACAAAAAATATCAGGTATATTTTGTACCATGTTTTGTGTCATAACTTTTTCATTTCCTTAATATTTTCTATATAATAATTGTATCTGAAGGGAGCATCATAAAAGCATTAAATAAATACTTTCTAATTTTTGTGTTGGCAATTTCTTTTCTGCTATCGTGTTCTTTTATTGCTTTTGCCTCTCCTGCCTATAATAACAATCTCAGCGCAACAACTGATAAAGGTTTTTATCGATTTTCAGGTAACGGTCGCTATGATACAATGAGCAAAATTGTAAATGAAGCGTTTGCTTATGACACCTCGCTTGAAGGCAAACCATGCATTCTAGCTCGTGGTGACGACTATCCAGACGCTCTTGCTGCCACTGCTCTTGCTGGTTTATTTGATGGCGCCATTGTTTTAACGCCTAGCAATGCCAGCACTCTGCCCGATGGAACTAAAAATGCACTTTTGCAGCTAAAACCATCCGACATCTATGTTCCAGGAAACTCAATTGCAAAAAATTTGATTCAAGAGGCAGTTGCGCTCAACCCAGGTTGCACATATCACAATCCAATTGCAGGTTCTAATAGAACAGAAACTTCCTTGAAAATTTATGAAGCAGGCAAAAGTGGTTTTACATCAAGCTGGGGCGATACATTAATTGTTGCATATTCTTATGGCTTTGCTGATGCGTTATCGATTTCACCTTTTGCTTATAAAAAGCATTGTCCAATTTTTCTTACAGATAATAACAAAAATCTAACTGCAAACGAGCTCAACAAAATTAAAACAGATGGTAATTTTTCTAAAGCAATTATTGTAGGTGGAGAAGCTTCAGTTTCGGCAAAAACTGAAAGTGAGCTTGAATCAATACTCGGTAAAGGCTCATGCACTCGCCTTGGTGGCAGTGGTAGAATTAGCACATCTACATTAATTGCTCAATATTGCGAGCAGCAAGGTGTCCTTAGCTACAAACACCTAAGCGTTGCACGTGCTGATGATTTTCCAGATGCACTAAGCATGGCGCCACTTTGTGCAAAGGCTAACTCAGCGCTAATGCTAAGTTATCCAGACAAGGATTTTTATAACGTCGAAGCAACTGTTCAAAACAATCGCGAGACAATGGAAAAGTGTTATATAGCTGGTGGTGATGTTTCAATTTCACCTCGTGTATTTAACGAACTTACACAAACAATTTCTCTTCCCCAAATAGTCCCATACATTTGCTTTACTGCAGAAAATCCAAGCGGAACTACGATTGGTATGAGAAATTGTAAATTTGATGCAATTCACCTGCAAGTAAATTATTCTGATCCTAGTGATGATAGTGCATGGAGTGATTTTGATGTCCCTGCTACCAGTGAAGTAACTGAATTTAATAGACTAAATTATGGCGAAAAATTATATGTCCGAGGGCAAAATAGCAGCATTGGGGGTCAATTTGCTTACCTTGCTTGTTATTTTGAATTCACCGAAAAAGCTTCTTGTATAGGGGACTTACGTGCTCTTTTAGATTATAATAAGTTGAAAAACGGCATCGAGCCCGACCTTACACCATATTGCTTTAAGTCTGCATTTAGCATGTGCAATCTTGTTGTTCCACCGTCTTTACCTGCTATTACTTTAGCAAACGGATGTTATGCATCAATGTTTGATTCGTGTAAATCGCTTGTTGTGGCACCTAAACTTCCTGCTACAACCTTAGCAAATGATTGTTATTCAAATATGTTTGCAAGTTGCACGTCACTAGTAAATGCACCACAGTTGCAAGCTACAAACTTAGCCAGTAAGTGCTACTATTTCATGTTTTTGATGTGTACTTCTCTTGTCAAAGGTCCAAATTTGCCAGCTACAACCCTAAAAGAATCCTGCTATTGCGGTATGTTTGCAGATTGCTACGGTCTTGTTCGTGCGCCCGAGTTGCCCGCTTCAACTTTGGCCACAGACTGCTATGATCGTACGTTGTACCATTGCAGCT
>JAKSUU010000016.1 GCA_024408695.1 Coriobacteriales bacterium
AAAAATCATTTAAAATTTTATGAGAATCTTTCCAGCCCTTTGCAAGACGCAAAAAACTTGTCTTAATGTTATTGCGGTCTATTGCAAAAATTCTTATGCTTTCTCGAGCAAATGCCATAGCTGTACCAATGCCATAAATTACAGGATTATAATCGCCAAATTCCTTTGAATAATTTGCAAAATGAGCGCGATTGCGCATAATATAATACCTAGTCATGTCTGATTGTGAATTAAGCCTTTTTGCACCTGAGACTTTAAGGTTTTTAAGCTCGCGCTCGCGCTTCATAACAATATCTTCAACCGTAATAGGAGTTGTGTATTTACTTGCTAAATAGCCATAAGTAATGTCATCGGAATAAATAAAATAGCGAGCATCGGGCAAACCTATTGTTTCAACAATTTTACGACTAAAAAGCCCACCTTCGAAGCATGCAGAATTAGTTACCTTATAACCCTGTTCATTAAAATCTTTAGAAGCAAACGGGTTTGCAATTGCAAGTTTTGTCCAAAACTTATATTGCCAATAAAAACGTTTACCATCAAAATTATATTTTGAGCCTTGAACAACATCATAATCTTTTGTCCATTTTTCTAGCTTTTCAATAGCGTCTGGCAACAAAGAAACGTCATCATCCATAAGCCAAAACCACTGAGCGCCCGCATCATAAGCAGCCTTTGTTCCTATATTAAAACCACCTGCTCCACCAGAATTTTCTTTTTGTGGCAAATAAATGTAATTTGCCTTGCAATTTTTATTGAAACTTTGAACAATTTTTTGGGTTTGTTTAGAATCCTCGTTATCAACAATAAAAATTTTCCAAGGTTTTTTGTTCAAATTAGAAATGGAAGTCAATAGCTTAGTTAAAAGCTCTTGGCGTTTATATGTGACTATAACAATAGCTAATTTATTCATAATTCTATAAAAAAACCATTATCTATATTTTAGTTTACTTTTAAGACTTTGTAAATGTTATCAAATCCACTTTTGCCATCAGCTCTAAATGTATGTGTTTGACACGATTTTAAGCTATCAACAGATTCTAGCAAAGTTTCGATTTGTGCATCGTCAAAATTGTGACAATATCTATATTGACCTGGAGTGTTCTTCCAACCTAATATATAATCTTGCGGGTCTAAATCGCGTAAATCTATTTCAGAATTAGAATCTTTTAAAGCTGTAAGACAGTCCATGGTACTTGTTTGATGCTTTAGTTTGGTTTGATTATTCTGAACAAAATTCCAAAAAGAAATTGCAAGTAGAGAATTTTTGTTACAAGCTTTAAGTAATCTTAATAATGTTGTTTTTCGTAAATCTTGTGTTGGAATATGATGAAAAAAACCAAAGCACACACATAGGTCAACTGTAGGTATAGTTTTTATTAGTGCATCTAGTCTACTTTGAACTGCAAAATCAAGAAGGTCATACGCATAGCAGTAATAAGACGCATTAGAGCTTTTGTGTTCTATTGTTTCATTCTTGCTAAATTTGGATTTTGCACATTCCATCAGATCTTGGCAATTATCAATACAATAAAATTCAAAATCAATATCCTCAAAGGCGCTAGATAAAAATTTTTCAAAGCGCAAGTTTCCACACGCATAATCTAGAACTCTTAGCTTACTTTTGCTTTCGAAAAGTTGCAAGAAATAATCTTGGTCTAAAAGTTTAATCCAGCCATCCCAAGGTCTTTGTCTTGTATTTGAAAATGACTCAGCATTATTTTTGTAAAATTCATTGTTTAAAGTTATTAAACTTTTTGCAACTTCATCATTCATAAACTTAAACCTAAACAAATATGTTATTTAGTTTTAGAGCCTTTTGTATTTTTACCTTTTTTTGAAGCATTCGATTTGCCCGTTTTTGGTTCTACTAATCTGTATCCATACCCTCTGACCGACTCTACTGTTTTTTCTGGAATACCTACCTTTATAAATTTATCGCGAAGGCGTTTAATATGAGTATCTACCGTGTTGGTTTTAACTTTATTGTCCCAGCCCCAAGCTTTTTCTAGTATATCATCGCGACTTAAAACCTTATTTGGATTAAGCATAAACTGTAAAAGCAACTCAAATTCTCGTTGGGTAAGTTCTACTTGCTTTCCTTTATGTTCAAGAAAATGCGTATCGCGATTAACAACAAAGTCTCCCACCTTTAAAATCGTAGAACCATCATCACTTCCAAAACTGTTTTGTGCTTGGCGTCGCAATAACGCATGCACCCTAGCTAAAAGTTCATGAATACCAAAAGGCTTTGAAAGATAATCGTCTCCTCCAAGTTCTAAACCAACAAC
Source organism: Coriobacteriales bacterium (assembly GCA_024408695.1). GTDB lineage: Bacteria > Actinomycetota > Coriobacteriia > Coriobacteriales > QAMH01 > JAKSUU01. The sequence continues at coordinate 2,292 of JAKSUU010000016.1, forward strand.
TTTGTCGATTTCAGTGTCTCGTGCAGATAAAAACAAAATTGGCACATCACTTTTCTTGCGAACCTGTTTGCAAATTTCATAGCCATCAACACTGGGCAACATAATGTCAAGAATAATTAAATCGTAATCGAATTTTTCAATCATCGCAATTGCGACTTGTCCATCATCACAAACATCAACAATGTATCCATTTTTTTCTAAGTTAAAACTAACAAAATCTGTGATTGATTGCTCGTCATCAACAACTAAAATCTTTTGATTCTTCTTTTTATCCATAATGCCTCCTTTTCTGAAAGCTTAAATACTATAAAATATTTATAATATTATTTTATTTTAAACTACTTGATTTTATTAAGAGTGCTGAAAAATGACAAGATTGTTAACAATCGACATAGGCAACACACAGACATCTATTGGTGTTTTCAAACAAGATAAACTTGTTGAAAGAATCAATTTTAACAGCAAATCATCTACATTAATTGATCAAATAAAAGAGAAATTTCTTACTCTTAACAGTTTAAATGATCTAGATGACATTTGTATTGCATCGGTTGTTCCTTCTTTAAATGAAAACTTAAAAGATTACCTAACAAAAGAATTTGGATTACAGGCAAAATTTATAAACTCAAACTTAAAATTTGACTTTAAATTCAATTATCCAAATTCCCAAGAAATAGGTGCAGACAGACTAGCAGATGCACAAGCTGCAGTTAAGACCTTTGGTTATCCTGTATGCGTTTGCGATTTTGGCACTGCTACAAACAACGAAGTAAACAACGAAAACAGCGCGTTTGGTGGCGGAATATTAACTACGAGGATAGAAACCTCTATTGAGTCACTTTTTAAAAAGACAGAAAAAATCAATGCTATGTATCCGAGCACAAAAGGCTTTTTAAAGGAATCTAAAAAAAGCCTAGATAACAAATCTAAAATTATTGCAAACAACACAAGAGATGCAATTTACAATGGACTAATATTTGGCGAGGCACTGCGTATAGATGCTTTATTGAATAAAATTTTTGATGAACTTGGCTATCAAACACAAACCATAGCAACAGGTGGACTTTGCACTTATATTGAGGGTTTAAGTAAGGTTATAAAAATTTACGACAAAGATCTCACGCTTTATGGAATACAATCGATTTATAAAAACAATTTTATTTAAGCAGGATACCATGAACAACTCAAAAAAGAAGACAGATTATAGATATACTAACCTAGACGATTTCGCAGCCAAAGAACTCCCTTCAAATATTTATAAATATTTTGAAGATGGTTCTATCCCAAAAGAGGTTTGTGATTATATTATTGATACAGCAAACAAATTAAGGATAGAAGAAGCAAATCAAGCGCAGTTTGTTAGCGATGTCTCGCACGAAATCAGAACCCCTCTTACGGCTATAAGGGGTATTGCTGAAACACTTCAAGAGGGCGACGTTCCACAAGAGATGCAAGATCGATTTTTAAATCAAGTCGTAAGCGAATGCGACAGGCTAACAAGACTTGCAAACGATTTATTAACTTTACAAAAAGCCAGCAGAGATGATCTTGAGCTTAAACGAATTAATTTACGCACTACAACCGACAATTGCGCTGTTTTAATGGAAGAGCTCTTAAAAGAACGTGGAATAGAATTGCAAATTGTTGGTGAAGCCCCCGATATAAACGGAAATGAAGATGCACTAAAACAAATTCTAATAAATTTAATTGAAAATGCATCACGTTATGCAAAATCAAAGGTTCGTGTTGAGGTTGGAGCGATGCAACAATACTCTGTCATTGCTGTTCGTGATAACGGCCCCGGTTTTGGAGATATTGACCCAGCGCACCTATTCGACAGATTTTATAGGGCAGATCAAAGCAGACAACGTCATAAAACTAGTGGTAACAGCGGACTTGGGCTAGCAATCGTTAAAGCGCTTGCAAACCAAATGAACGGCACTGTTGAAGCTGCAAATCTTGCCAAAGGTGGAGCCGTATTTTATATAATGTTTCCATCGTTAGAACCGCTTAAATAAGAATAAATGATTGTTTAAGTTTTAAGGAGATGTCATGAATAATCGTTTAGAAAAATATGCCGAGCTCATTGTTAAATCGGGCTGCAATCTTCAAAAAGATCAGATTCTTTTTATTTCGAGCCCAATAGGCATAGTGGAATTTACAAGAATGGTTGCAAAAGTAGCATATGAAGCAGGTGCAAAAAAGGTTGTTACAAATTTTTACGATGATCAACTTTCACGCTATGCATATGACTACTGCGACATAAGTGTATTTGAAAATTGCGAAGAGTGGATTGCCTTGAGACAAAACTCATACGCCGAGCGTAATGCAGCATTTTTAACCCTTCTTTCAAACGACCCAGACATAATGAAGGGTATAGACCAAAAAAAGGTTATTGCCTCAAGTGTTGCAAGTCATAAGGCCTGCAAAACTTTTTATGATGCACTTGATTTTGGCAAATGCGTTTGGTGCATTGCAGGTGTTGCAAGCGAACCTTGGGCAACAAAAGTTTTTCCTGAACTCGAACCCAAAGAAGCCAGTGAAAAACTAATGAATGCAATCTTAGATGTTTGTCGTATAACTAATGATCCAATTGCCGAATGGCAAAAGCATAAAGAAAATTTTGCACAACGAAAAAAATGGCTCAACTCACAAAAATTTAAAGAGCTACACTATACTGCAAGCAATGGCACCAATCTTATCATTGGTCTTTGTGACATGGGCCTTTGGGAAGGGGGAGGTCAAAAAGCAGCCGATGGTCGCTATTTTTTCCCAAATATTCCAACCGAAGAAATTTTTACTACTCCGCATAGACTCAAAACACAAGGCATTGTTTATAGTGCTTTACCACTTGTTCATAACGGTAGCCGTGTAGAAGATTTTTGGATTAGATTTGAAGATGGACGTGCAATAGACTTTGATGCAAAAAGTGGAAAAGATGTCTTAGAAGGCATTATCAAAACTGACGAAAACTCAGCTTACCTTGGTGAATGCGCACTTGTTCCTTACTCAAGTCCAATCAGACAAAGTGGGTTTTTATTCTTAGAAACTTTATATGATGAAAACGCGTCGTGTCATCTTGCTTTAGGTAAGGGTTTTCCAGATTGCTATGAAAACGGATACGAATTAAACAACGAAAAATTAATTGAAGCTGGTGTTAATGACAGTGCTACTCATGTAGACTTTATGATTGGGACACAAGATCTAAACATAGATGGAATTAAAGAAGATGGCTCAACGCTTGCAATCTTTAAAGATGGCAACTGGGCTTTTTAAGCTTTAAAAAATCTTAAAATTTTTTAACGCTTTATAATTAAAATAAAATAATAATACAAATAATATAGAATAGTTATTCCATATAAATTGCATTATCGAATGCAATATTTTTATAAATTTACTATTTATTCTTTATAAAGAATAATTTTAAGGAGCAAAGATGCGAGAAAATAAAGTTGTTGTAACAGTTATTGGGCCAGACAAACCAGGTATTATTGCAAAGGTTGCTACTACTCTTTCGAATTATAATGCAAATATTTTAGACATTCGCCAAGGCGTTTTAGATGATATCTTTCAAATGACTATGATAGCGCAACTAGACGAACAAGCAAACAATTTTAACCAAATTCAAGAAGCGCTAAAGCAAAATGCAAAAGAACTCAAACTTCAAATCTTAATGCAAAGAGAAGACGTTTTTGATTTTATGTACAACGTTTAAGGAGTTAGTATGCTTAAAGTAAAAGAAATTGAATTTTTAAATGATTTAATTGCCGCTCCTTCACCAACTGGCAATGAAGTTGCATGTGCACAGGTTATACGCGAATACGCAAAAAATATTGCCGATGAAATTTCTACAGATATTATGGGTTCTGTTCATGCAAAACTAAATGCTAGCAAAACAACAGAACGCTCAGTTATGCTTGCTGGCCACATAGATGAAGTCGGTCTAATTGTTACATACATAAATGACGAAGGACACATATATTTTCAGGGGCTCGGTGGAGTAGATCCTGGTATTTTACCTGCCATGCGTTGCGACATTCATACAAAAAAAGGAGATATCAAAGGTGTTATTGGGCGCATTCCTATTCATATGTTTAGAGATGAACCAAATGGCGGAAAAGACATCTTACCAATAAATGAACTCTTTATAGACACAGGTTTAGATCCTAAGAAGGTCAAAGAAATTGTTACAATTGGTGATAGCGCAACTTTAAGTTTTTATTTTGAGCAATTAGAAGATAACTTTGCCGTTAGCCGTGCATTCGATGATAAACTTGGTGCCTTTGTTGCTTATAGAGTTTTAGAAGAACTAAAACGTGCCAAAAATCTAAAAGTTAACTATATTGCGGCTGCAACAGTACAAGAAGAAATCGGCTTAAGAGGTGGTGAAACTTCTGCTTTTAGCATTAATCCAGAAATAGGTATAGCTGTCGAAGTTACACACGCTACAGATTATCCAAGAACAGACAAGAAAAAATATGGCAACATAATTTGCGGTGAAGGCCCTGTAATTGCTCGAGGTCCTAACATTAATCCTAAGTTATTTGACATGCTTGTTAAAGTTGCAAAAGACAATAAAATTCCATATCAAATTGAAGCTGCTCCTCGAGCAACTGGCACAGATGCAAATAAGATTCAAATGACACGTGGTGGCAAGGTTGCTGGTCTTGTCTCAATTCCTCTACGTTATATGCATACCCCCTCAGAAGTATGCAGTTTAAATGACGTCGAAAACACAATTAAACTAATGACAAAATTTATTCTTAAATTAGATGATAAAATTAACTTTACACCAGGCATCGATTAATGATTTTAAATTTCAAAAAAACAATTCCTGTTTTAACTGCATTTATATTGTCTGCATGTTTACTTTTTTGTGCAATCCCAACCTTTAGTTATGGATTACCAAACACTGAAAACAAAAATAGCGAAGAAAACGACCAAATTGATCCCATTGAGTTAAACAAGGCAGAAAATGCAGTAAAAGAAATGCGTGCAATTAGCCAAAAGTTAGAATTAGCATATGAAGACTTAAATTCTGCTACATTAAAACTTGAAGAACTAAATACAAAAATCGAAAAGCTTAATGCAGAAATTGAAGAAAATCAAACATCATTAGAACGGGCACAAATAAATCTGAATAATTGGATTAAAATTACGTATAAAGATGGCCCGATAAGATATCTTTCTGTACTTATGGGCTCATCAAACTTTGAAGATTTTGTTTCTCGTATAATTTATTTAGACTACATAAATTCAAATGAAAAAGATATATTAGACAACATCAACTATTACAAAAATCAGCTCGAAGAAGAGCAGGCACAGCTTCAAGATTCCTATGATCAAATCAAAAGATATGAAGATATTAAAAACAACAATGCCTCTGCCATTATTGATATTCTTGCAGAACAATTACAATATTTTAACAGTTTGGACCCAAAAGCAAGACAAGCAGTTTTATCGTATGACGGAATCATTGGCTCAGGATTAAACGTTTTAGGTATAAGTGGCATTACAACAAGCGAAGGTTCTCATCCCGAAATCGCAGAGTTCGCACTTAACTTTTTAGGTACACCTTATTTGTGGGGTGGCGAAACTCCTTCGGGTTTTGATTGTAGTGGTTTTACGATGTATGTTTACCAAAAAGTTCTTGGAAAAAGTCTTACCCATTTTGCCAGATCACAATTCTCAGAAGGTATTGCTGTTTCTAAAAGTGCTCTATGTGCTGGCGATCTTGTATTCTTTGGAAGTAGCATAGAAACAATACACCATGTTGGAATCTACATAGGTGCAGATAAATTTATTCATGCTCCACAAACAGGAGATGTTATAAGAATTTCTACTCTTTCCTCTAGAGCCGACTATGTAGGTGCTTGTAGACCTTAAACTTATGCTTCAAGTATTGATTGATATTGTTGATTTTATCAATGAAAAAGGCACGTTGACTGAACGTGGCTTTACCAAAATTTGTCATGCCTACAACAAAGGTGTTGTGGATTCTTCTAAACATTGTTCAAAAAAACGCCTGCTGACGTATTATTTTGAACTCAAAAAAACAAACAAAGATAAACTCACAGAAATAAATTTTGGAGATGCAGAGGAAAAAATTTTACTTAAGGCTCTTCAAATGAAACCAATTCGCACAGCAAGCGGGGTTGCAACTATTACAGTTATCACTAAACCCCAAAAGTGCTCTTCAGATTGCATTTATTGTCCAAACGATATTCGTATGCCTAAGTCCTATTTGCATGATGAACCTGCCTGTCGCAGAGCTGAACGAAATCACTTTGATCCATATTTGCAAGTGGGTGTTCGTCTAAAAGCTTTAACTCAAATGGGTCATGTTACAGACAAGGTAGAGCTAATTGTTCTGGGTGGAACATGGAGCGATTACAATCGCGAATATCAAATTTGGTTTATATCTGAACTTTTTAGAGCCTTAAACGATGCAAAGAATAACCTTGAACTGCTCGAAGACAATATGGAAATTCGCTACAAGCAATACGAAGAGGCCGGTTTAAGTTCAAACGAAAACGAACTAGGCCAAGATTCTGTGGACACACAAAGGGCCATAGACGAGGGCAAATACACATACAATCAAGCTTTTGATTTGATTTATGGCAAAAACAGTGTTTGGCAAAGTTTTAATGCCTGGCAGACTCAGAACCTTGATAACTTATACATTTTACAAAAAGAAAACGAAGATGCAAAACACCGCGTAGTCGGGCTTGTTATTGAAACACGACCAGATGCCATTAATTGTGAAAACTTGACACTTTATAGACAGCTAGGATGCACAAAAATTCAGATGGGTGTTCAGAGCTTACACCAGGACATTTTAGATGAAAATGGTCGCAAGATCAAGCTTGAAAAGGTTGAAGATGCCTTTAATTTGCTTAGGCTTTTTGGCTTTAAAATTCACAGTCATTTTATGCTTAATTTATACAAAAGTAACGACAAAGAAGTAAGTTGGGCTCCATACGATGAATCAGCCCGATCAAAATTGCTTGCCGAATGCTTAAGTGCAACTTCTGCCTTTACACGCGTGTCTCGAGTAGTAAGAGACTTTAGCGCTAATGATATTATTGCAGGTAGCAAACGTAGCAACCTAAGACAAGAAGTTGAAAAAGAACTTGACAATATACAAGAAATGCGCTACCGCGAAATTCGCACAGAAGATCTTGATCTTAACGATTTAAAACTAAAAGTTGTAGATTACGAAACAATTGCCACAAATGAAAAATTCCTACAATTTGTAGACAGCAAAAACAGACTAGCAGGCTTTTTGCGACTGTCACTACCTAAAGCAGATTTTGACAGGCAAGAACTTTGCAATAACGAACTTCCGCTAAAAGCTAGTGAGGCTATGATTAGAGAAGTTCATGTTTATGGAATCGTAGCTGCAATTCATAGTAAAAAAGCAAATGCCCAGCACAGTGGTCTAGGAACAAAATTAGTCGATGCAGCAAAGGAAATTGCAAGCCACGCAGGCTATCTAAAGCTTAATGTAATTAGTTCTGTTGGCACACGAGGATACTATAGAAAACTTGGCTTTTACGACAACGGCCTTTATCAAAGTTTTGACCTTTAATATTTCAAATTTAGTTATAATAATTAAGTTATGCGTTTTTAAGGAAAAATAAGGGGATTTTGTGTTTCGTTTTTTAGCCGATATATTATGGTTTATCATGCAACCTTGTTACGATCTTACAGGTAACTGGTGGGTCGCTATTTTACTTTTTACCGTAATTGTTAAAATCATTCTTATGCCTATGGCGCTCTGGTGCCAAAAAAACTCTATTGTAATGGTTCAATTAATGCCTGATTTAAACCGCTTAAAGGTTAAATATTTTGGTGATAAAGAAACAATCGGCGAAAAACAAAACGCTCTTTATAAAGAGAAAAAATATCATCCTATGCTTAGCCTTATTCCGCTAGCTGTACAAATTATCATTCTTTTTGGTCTTGTAGAAGTCATCCACGACATTACCGATTATGGTGCACCTGGTACAGAATTTTTAGGTCCTGTTCCAATTACCGACGGTGGAATTTTTTGGGTTTGGCCTCTTTTAGCTGGTCTTTCAGCTGTTATCATGGGCTTTGCACAAAATAGAATTAATCCGCTTCAAAAAGAACAAAGTCGTGCAGAAAAAAATATGACAAACGGACTTTCAATTGCTCTTTCTTTATTCTTGGGTATTTTTGTTGCTGCTGGTATGGCATTTTATTGGATCTGCTCAAACCTTACAGCAATCGCCGTACAAGCACTCTGCAATGTTATTATTCGTCCTAAAAAATACATAGATTATGAAGATCTTGAAGCAAGTCGACAAGAACTCAATGCACTTAACGAACTCGATAAAGACCGCAAAGTCCCTTGGTATAAACGCGACCCTCTTAAAAAGCGTGAAAAACAAGACTTCAAGCGCTTCTTCAATATTCTAAATAAACACATTGTTTTTTACAGCGAAAGCAGTGGATTTTATAAGTATTTTAAAGATACGATTTATTACATCTTAAAAAATAGCAACGCAAATATTCACTACATTACTAGCGATCCTAACGACCAAATTTTTGAAGAAGCAAAAAATATTCCACGTATTCTTCCCTATTATATAGGCGAAAAACGTCTTATAACTTTGATGATGAAAATGGATGCAGATGTTGTAGTAATGACCCTTGAAGACCTCGAAAATTATTATATAAAAAGGTCCTATGTACGCAAAGACATCGAATATGTATTCATGTTCCATCACATGATGTCTACGCATTTAACACCACAAAAAAACACCTATTATTATTACAATACTTTGCTTTGTGCAGGGCCTCATCAAAAACAAGAATTAATCAAAGCAGAACAAATATATAAAGATGAGATTCCATTTAATAAAAGACTTATAGAATGCGGTTATCCACTTTTAGATAATATGATTTCGGACTACAATAACAAAGAACATCTAACAAGTGATAAACCAACACTGCTTATTGCACCTTCTTGGCAAGAAGATTGTATATTGGATTCTTGCTTTGATGATTTAGTACAACCCTTACTTGGCAAGGGCTACAAAATCATCGTTCGTCCACATCCAGAATATACAAAAAGATATAGAGCACGCTGGGAACAGTTACAAAACAACTATGCAAATGTTTCGAGTGAAGAGTTATATTTTGAAAAAGACTTCTCTAATCACGATAGTATTTTTGAATCGGATGTACTAATTACCGACTGGTCAAGTATTGCTTGTGACTTTTCATTTACAACACTTAAACCATCTATTTTCATTAACACAAAAATGAAGGTCAATAACCCACATTGGAAAGAATTAGGAATCGAGCCTACCGATATTAGCCTGCGTGATAAAATTGGTGTTTCTTTAGAAAAAGAAGATCTAGACCAAATTGCGCAAGTTACAGCAAGAATGTTTGACAACAAAGAAAAACT
>JAKSUU010000160.1 GCA_024408695.1 Coriobacteriales bacterium
AGTATGGTGCGAAGGCGCAAGCGAACCTTATCTGGCTGATGTTGGTTTTAGAAAAGGCGCAGCTTTGCCTATAAAATTTGTTGAAGGCCCTGTGCAAAAAGATGTTATGGGAAGCTACAAACTAGAACGAGATGAGCATGGTGCACTTTGGCTTTGGCGCACAAAAGATGATGCGCAATTTGAACAATTATACAAAATCGCGGAAAAAAACTTTAAACTTGGAGATTTTCAAGAGCGCTGCGACTATTTTGTTCATAGCGTAGGCTTACCTTTAAAGAAGAAACCTGGTGCTTCGCTTCAAAGTGATGCTGGCCTAATAAATATGAATGATGAAGTTTTGCTTGTCCCCCGCCAAGCTCAACATGACACCTGCGGCGGTGGGCTAAATTTTACCTTTGAAGTTAGCGAAGAGATCAATCCATTAAGTTTTAGTAAAAAGTTAATAAGTGATTTTGGGATTGTTGCTCCCTCACCTAAACTGTCACGCCCTATCAATAGTACAACTCAAGTTTACGATGTCGAAGAAGTTGTTGCGTTGGAAAATGAATTAGCTCAAACAACACTGCCTTTACTCGACATGATGCAACGCGCTGGTTGTGCACTAGCTGAAATTGCAGAATGCACATTGAAAATGCAAGCCTTGGCAATGCCAGATGATACGCAGACGCAAGTTGTGTCTATTTTTTCTGGTAGTGGCAATAATGGTGGAGATGGTGCGGTTGCAGCACTAGAGCTTGCAAAATTAGGTTACGGAGTGAATCTAATCATTCCTAAAAACCCTGGCGAATACACAAGGCAGCCAGCTAAAACTACTTTCGCTCAATTAAAATATGAAAATCTAAATGTTATAGTTAATCCAACTCAAGACGAAATCAGCAAAATACTCGAGGAAACTAATCTTATACTTGATTGCATCCTTGGTTGCGGGTTTTCATACGACAAGGTCCGCGAGCCGTACGCAATCTGGATTAAACTCATCAACAAAATTTCACAGGAAAAATCCATTCCATTAATTAGTGCAGATGTTCCAAGTGGCATGAACGCTCAAACCGGTGAACTTGCAGATTGCGCTATATATGCAGATTTAACACTAACCATGCTCCGAGCAAAACACGGACTTATGGAAAAAGATGCCAAAGCACAAGCAGGTATGATTTTTCTTGCAGATTTAGAATTGTGACTTATATTATTCGTTTTTAAAATAATTGACACGAAAATTTTTCGTGTCAAAAATGTGAAACGAAAACAAAGTTCACATTTCCTGCAATTATGCAAACCTCGCTCTCAGCGCTTCCTCTACACAAGAAGGGACCAAATCGCACAATGCACCATTGTACGATGCAATTTCTTTTGCAACAGAAGAAGATATATACATATGCTGGGGATTTGACATTACAAAAAGCGTATCTAAATCACTTTCTAAACTGTAGTTTAATGCAGCCTGCTGAAACTCGTATTCAAAATCAGTTGTAACGCGCAAACCTTTTACAATCGCGCTAACACCAAGATCGCCAGCAAAATCAACAAGCAACTTGTCGAAAGCAATGACCTCAACATTTTCAAGCCCAAAATCCGCACAGGCCTGCTTACACAATGCAACACGCTCATCTAAAGAAAAAAGTGGTCCCCCGCCCTTATTGTGAGATGCAGCAACGCCAACATATACACTATCAAAAAGCTTGCAACTGCGCTCAATAACATCTAAATGACCAAGTGTTATAGGATCAAATGTTCCTGGTACCAATACTTTTTTCACGATTACTCCTTATATTGCAAAAACAAAATAGTGCTATCTGCCATGTTTTTTTCGTGCACTAACAAAAGTTCATTTAATTTATTTAAGCACATTTTTGCATCTTGTGCATTTTTTGCATCAATCTCATAAGTAACTAAACAATTTTGTGCAAAAGCCTGCGCAGAAATAAGATCTCTCAAAAATTCACAAATAACGCGGGCTTCATATTTATATGGAGGATCAAGCATTACAAGATTAAATTTAGGTAGCTTATTTTCTTTTAAATATTCAATCGATCTTAAAACATTTTTAGGATAAATAGCAAAAACGTCCTGTGGCAAGGCAACTGCTTTAAGATTGCTCAAAAGAACCCGCCTAGCGCTAGCATTATTCTCGGCAAACATGCAAAATGCAGCTCCACGAGATAAAGCTTCAATGCCTAAAGCTCCGCTGCCTGCAAAAGCATCAAAGCAGACTGCTCCTTCAAAATCCACACGAGAAGAAATTGAAGAAAACATGGACTCTCTCATGCGATCCGTCGTGGGTCGAGTCACACTTCCACTAGGGGATTTTATCTGCCTTCCTCGATATTTTCCTGCAATTATTCTCAAGATTTTCCTTTTCTAATGGAAAAATACGCATCTTAAGTCACATATTTTCCCGCCAAAACTGCGCAACAATCCTATATCATCAGGTGTTGTGCCTCGTAAAACAAAGTTTCAAGTTCGCGCTTATCTTCATCGCTACCGTTTTTTCTGCGCTTAATCAACTCTTGTGCGCACTCGCGAGCACATTCAATCATTTTAACATTATCGCTTGTGCTAAGCAATTTACAAATACTTTTTCCACTTTGAGCCAACCCCAAGATATTGCCTTCATGGCGCTGTCGCAAATCAAACTTAGAAAGTTCAAAGCCATCATCGCAACCAGCAAAAAACTCTAAGCGCTCCATGCTATTGTCATCCAAAGTTTGCAAATTACTTGACTGCAAAAACATAAAGCTTTCGCAATTTCCACGTGCAAGGCGACCACGCAACTGATGCAACTGCGAAAGCCCAAACATTTTTGCATCTTCAACATACATAACTGTTGCATTTGCAACATCGATTCCTTCTTCAATAATAGTAGTTGCAACCAAAATATCAATTTCGCCTTTCGCAAATTTGTCAAGAACTATTTCTTTTTCGCTCGCCTTCATTTGACCATGCAAAAGTGCAAGCCTGTATTCAGGAAAACTTGTGACTATGGGAACTGTTATAGCAGTTTTTTTATCAACATCTGATGAAATGCTTCCTATTTTCATTTCAGAAAAAGTTAATCTGTTACTTATTTTAAAAATACTTGGACTTAAGATTATACTTGGTATAA
>JAKSUU010000161.1 GCA_024408695.1 Coriobacteriales bacterium
CATGCAATGGACGAATGTCTTGGGTAATTGCACGAGTTTCGGTCATCACAAAAATATTTTCATTTTCTAAAATCTCTGTAGCAGGAAGCGCATTTGGAATTTTAATTGGCATGATTGATCCTTATAGTCGAATTTTTCTGTCAATTTCTGTATTTTTATTGTTTTCTTGAATGTTTTTAAGTGCGACAATCTGTTCTTTAGAAAGCTTCTGGGGGATTTCTATATGAACGTGCAAGTAAAGGTCTCCCCTAACTTTGGGATTCTTAAATTTAGGAATACCCATATGTTTTACTTTAATGACTTGATTTTGCTGACAAGCTTTTGGTATACAAACTTCAACTTTGTCATCATCTAAAATGCCCTTCATGGTAAATTTTGCACCAAGAGCTGCTTCGAACATGTCAATATTAACTTTTGAATGTAAGTCTATATCATCACGTTCAAAATAATCGTCTTGAGTTATCCTAATTGTAACAATAAGATCGCCTGTAGACGCACCATTTAAACCTGCTTCTCCCTGGTTTGGAATACGAATTTGCTGACCGTCGCGCACGCCTGCAGGAATATTAATTGAAAGGTGTGCACGGTCTGGAACCCTGCCTTGGCCATCGCATTCTTCACAAGGCTTGTCGATTGTTGTACCAAGGCCTCCACAATCTGGGCATGTAGTAACTGTTTGCATATCACCAATAAAAGTATGTTGCACACTCATGACCCTGCCTTGGCCGTCGCAAGTAGAACATGTAACTTCTTTTCCGTCTTGTGCAGCGCCACTACCACCACATTCATCGCAGGTTGCAAAACGATCATAAGTTATATCTTTTTTGATGCCACTAGCAGCATCTTTTAAACTTATCCGAAGTCCAATTGCCATGTCACGGCCTTCACGACGTGCACCTGGAGAATTATCGCTCATACCACCCATACCGCCAAAAAATTGGCTAAATATGTCGCCCATACCGCCAAATATGTCACCAATATCTACATGGGTATAGCCACCACCTACCCCAGAAACACTGTCGGCAGTGCCGTATCTATCGTAAACTTGTTTTTTTTGAGGGTCGCTTAAAACATCATAAGCTTCGTTAAGTTCTTTAAACTTTTCTTCCGCATTTGGATCAGAACTAACATCTGGATGAAGCTCACGCGCTTTCTTTCGAAAACTCTTTTTAATTTCTGCAGCGCTTGCATCTTTGCTAACACCGAGTATGTCATAAAATTCATATGCCAAGATAGTATAAATATAATTTTTTAATATTATCGTTTACAAATAAAAATTAAAAATAAATTACAAATTTCTTTGATAATTTTTAAAAATTGTAATATTTTTGTAAGAATTCATATAAATATTTGCCAAAAATCTAATCGCAAAGAACATGAATTAATCATCTTTTGCATTCCAAATTGCACTAAAGACCTCGTTTGCACACAACCAGCCACCTTTGGTGTATTTATAAGTTTTAGATTTTTGTTCAAAATTTAAAAGATTTTGTTCACATAATTTATCTATAGCGTTTTGCAGTGTTAAAAATTTTGGATTAAGTTTGTCAATGTCAGAAGATGGAATTCCTTGTAATAGGCGTGCCTTTAACATTAAATCTTCTAACTGGCTTTCTTTACTACTTAGATTATCGCATGAAATTGTTAGACTGTTATTTCGAATAAAATCATCAATAGAATTTTCAATACAAAAACGCACTCTTGCTACATCATTATACAAACCTTCGTAACTTATGCTTTTACAAGGCAGTGCCTTTAAAAATGTTTCAAAATATTTTTTACTTAAACACGAACAAGAAAAAGAGCCTAATCCAATGTATTGTTTTGCTGTCCAATAAGATAAATTATGTTGGCTTTCTAAGCCTTTTTTAGAATATGAAGAAATTTCATAATGATTATAATTCGCAGAGCATAATTTGTCTTCTATTGCAAGTAAACAATCGGCTTGAAAATCATCATCTACCTTCATGCCATTTTTTGCAAATATGGTATTTTCTTCTATGCTTAATGGATAAACGCTCACATGCACTGGTTCTATTTCTATAACTTTGTTAAGACAATATTCAAGACTACTTAAAGACTGAAAAGGGGATCCACAAATTAAGTCAATAGAAAAATTATTTGTTCGAGTTTTTATTGCTTCAATTGCATTCATTGCCTGCGCTGCATCATGCACGCGCCCAAATTGTTTAAGTTCATCATCTAAAAATGACTGCACACCTAAAGAAAACCTGTTTACTCCTAGAGCGTATAAATCCGCCACCAATGTTTGTGAAATAGAATCAGGATTTGCTTCTAAAGTAAACTCGGTTATTTTAGAAAAGTTAAGACAAGTTGCCAAAAAATAGCAAAGTGAAACAAGGCGTTTATGCCCAAAAAAACTTGGTGTGCCTCCACCAAGATAAATTGTTTCAACATTTGATAAAAGACCAAAATTATGTAAAGACTTAATTTGCACTAGTAATTTTTCTAAATAAGAATCTTTAACTTCGTTTGAAATATTTGTAAAAGATTTAAAACTGCAATATGCACACTTAGTCTTACAAAAAGGTAGATGAATATAAAGAGCTCTTGGACCTAAATCTGTGTAATTATTTATAATCATAATCTACATTTGTTCTAAAATTGCACATTTGTAATCTTCATAAGTTCTAGCTCGCATAAATTTAACTCGCAATTCTTTTGCGCCATTGAAACTATGAAGATAAGATACCATATTTGTGCGCAAATTATTATAGTATTCGTTGCTTATAAGTTCTTGGTGGAAATCTAAATGTTTTAAAGCAAGATTGAGCCTTTGAAATTTTGTGGGTTCTGTGTTACTAAAAATGTAAGGATTTTTCATGGCACCACGGGCAGCATACACACGACTCACATTACAATATTTTGACATTTGTTTTGCATCTTCATAAGAAAAAATATCTCCGCTACCAGAAATTTTTTCTCTACCAAATTGCTCAGAGGCCAGTTTAATTACATCCCAATTTGCTTTGCCATGATAAAGTTGTGCTTTTGAACGTCCATGAATGCATATATTGCTTGCGCCCGCATCAAATAATATTTCGCAAAATTTGAGTGTAGCATCT
>JAKSUU010000162.1 GCA_024408695.1 Coriobacteriales bacterium
GCTTTTGAGCAGCAGATTTTCTTTGATCTTCAGCTATGCGGTCTTTTTCTGCTGCAATTTGTTCATTTAACTTAGCATATTTAGCCTTATCACTTTTAATAGGAAGTGGAGCTTTTTTAGCTTTCTGAACCTTTGAATCTTCTTTGCTAGTTTTTTCTTTTTTGCTTTGCGTACTAGTTTTAGATTCAGAGACCTTTTCATCTTTTTTGTTTTTGGTCTTTTGGGTCTTTTTTTCTTCTTTTGATTCAACTTTATCTATTTTGGGTTCGGCATCTTTAACAATATTAAATTTTATATTAGCCTTAATGTCCTCTTTTAGCTTTGTATCAGTTTTTTTCTTTGTGACTTTTTTTGTTTCGGACTCACTTTTTTTTGCAACTTTAGATTTTTTACTTTCATCAGAAGCCTTTACCTTAGATGAGTCTTTTTTTGAATCTTTATTATTTGCAGAATCATTTTTAGGTGTTTGAGACTCTATTTCTGAAATATTTTTACCTTGCTTTAACGCAGCATCACGTGCCTTCCGTTTTTCTAATAATTCAGCACTTCTTTTTGCTTTTGCTTTTTCTGCTTTTGCTTTTTTATCATCCTTTTTTTCATCTGCTTTACTTGTTTTGCTACTAGTATCTTTAGCATCTTTGAGCAAGTCTGCATATTCCTTATAAACTTTTTGCACAAAAGCATCAATAATCACACTAGCATGACTTTTTGCATGAATATTAAGTTCAGCAAGCTTTTCAATCATCTCTTTATTCGACAAACCAAATTCTTTTGCAAGTTCACTAACTTTCATATCTGCCATTTAAATCACCAACTCTCCATATAAGTTAAGCCTTTTATGGACAATCAAATATTATTCTTTTACATCCTCACCATTGCTGGATTCTAGTTTATTTTGCACATCGACCGAGCTTGGGTCGGCGTCTACAGAATCGATATCATTTTCAGCATCTTCGTTGACTTCGCCAAAGGCTTCAAGGGGTTTTATATCGTTAACAGGAGGCCAAATTTCATCTTTGTGTATACCACAAAAATGAGAGTTTTCGCGAGCTTGGTTGCGACATCTAATGCCATCTTCTGAAACATATGCACAGCGAGTATCTGTAATTTCTTCAATTTCATCTTCTTCTTCAATTAAAGAAATACTATTTTCTGGAATTCCACCATTTGCCTCAACCAAACTAACAGATTTAATATCGATATGCCAACCCGTTAAATGCGCAGCTAAACGAGCATTTTGACCTTCTTTACCAATTGCTAAAGAAAGTTGGTCGTCTTCTACAATCGCTGTAGCAAAATGATTTTCTTCATCAATAATAACGTGACTTACTTTTGCGGGTGAAAGTGCATTAGTTACATAGATAACAGGATTTTCACTGTATTGAACAATATCTATGCGCTCGCCAAAAAGTTCGCCAACAATCATTCTGATTCTTGAGCCTTTAGGTCCAACACATGCACCAACAGGATCAAGGTTCGAATCACTAGATGAAACAGCAATTTTTGAGCGTCTACCTGGTTCGCGTGCAATTGAGTTAACAGTTACAATGCCGTCATAAATTTCGGGTACTTCAAGTTCTAAAAGTCTTAAAATAAGGTCTGGATGTGTGCGACTAACAACAATTGGAGGTCTATTAGCATCACGTCTTGTTACAGAAGTATCGCCTAGAGTTGCTGGTTCACGAACATCAATAATCAAAGCTTTTAAGCGATCATTATGCTTGTAATGTTCTGTAATTGGCTTTTCATTGCGTTCACGCGCATTAATAGCTTTTTTTGTGTCAAAATGTGGAAGTTCTGCTTCGACGCCTTCTTCAAGTTTAAGAATTGTAAAATCATTAGTTGTTTGAAGGACTGTGCCTGTAACTAAGTCGCCCACACGGTCATTATAACGTTTGTAAATATTAACGCTTGCTGCTTCTTTAACAATATCATTTATGACGCGTTTAGCATTTTGAGCAGCAATTCTCGAAACATCTTCTGGGGTAACATCACGCTCTTCGTAATACTCATATTCGCCTGTTTCTTCATCGTATTCGCCCTTACCAACTTTTTCAAAAACATAAATTTGTCCATCGTCTTTGTCGATAATAACAAAACAATCCCAATCGAGCCTTAAAACACTTTTATAACTTTTGGCAAGGTCTTTTTCTAATCGATCTAATAAAATTGTTTCATCTACATCTTTTTCCTTTGCAAGCATCGTAAGCGCATCAATTAATTCGGTTGACATATTACCTCCTAATGTCAAAATCTACAAACTAATTAAAATCTATCTTTCCAATAATATTTGCCTTAACTAAAAAGGCAAAATCAATTTCTATTTCTTCGTCATCACTTTTAACAACAATGTTAGAGCCTCTTGTACCACATAAAATGCCATTAAGTTTCTTGCGTTTTGTATCGCTTTTATAATGAATAACAAGGTCCTCACCTGCAAAACGATTAAAATCGCTTAATTTTCTTAACGGGCGATCAATACCTGGAGAAGAAACTTCTAGCACATAAGATGTCTCAAATGGATCAAAATCATCTATAATCTGATCAACCCAAGCATGAGCCTCGGCAAGTTGGTCTAGACTAATTAATTCGTCATCTAGGGTGTCTAAATATACACGCAAAATGGGATTCTTTTTTGTGCCAGCAATCTCAATATCGCAAAGATCTAGCCCATACTTTTGAGCTTCATCTTCTAATAGCACTATTAATTTTTCTCTCTTATTTGCCAATTTGCTTCTCGCTAATTTTACAAATTCAAACTATCAAAAGCCAAAAAGTGCCTAATAATAAAGAAAGTGGGTAAGGCCCACTTTCACGAGATAGTCAATTTTGACTTTATGTGCGTACTAACGCAGAAAATAATTATAGCAAAAAATGAAAAATAGTCAAAGTTTATTTAAATTTGAGTTTTAATAGGAATTTAAATTATCAAAAATAATTAAGATTTTAGTAAAATATAATCTTGCAATATAAAGGACAAATAAATGGTTCCAATAATTACTGCTTTTAATATGGTTCTTTTTTACCTCTTCAGTCTGGCGTTTATGTA
>JAKSUU010000163.1 GCA_024408695.1 Coriobacteriales bacterium
TGCATAACATAAAAATTGGTACAAAACATACCTGATATTTTTTGTACCAATTGGGACATCAAAGTTATTCTTTGTAAAATTTAATTAACCTGATTTCATAATGAAGCATCTTAATTCTAAAACTTTTTTCACTTGCCTATTAAGTTTTATACTTGTAATATCTTGCTTATCCTTAGTTGCGTGTGGAGACAATAGTAATTCTTCTCAATCCCCAAAAAGTGAAAATAGCTCTTCACAAAAACAAGAAATTCCAAAAAGTGAAAATAGTAGTAAAAAAGCAAGTCCATCAGAAGAATCTAAAAGTATTGGTTCTATAACAAAAACAAAGGTCACAAAGATATACGACGGCGACACCTTTTATGTAGATGCATATAAAATGCGTATTAGAATCATTGGCGTTGACTGTCCAGAAGCAGGAACAAGCGCCGGTGAAACGGCAACCGCGTATACAAAATCTATAATACCACCAGGAACAACGGTTTGGCTCGAGACCGATGTAAGCGATGTTGATATGTATGATCGTCCGTTGCGATATGTATGGCTAAGCGAGCCACCCTCAAATGTCACAAAAAGCGATGTTGAAAAGTCAACGCTACAAGGTCGTCTATTAACATCTGGGAATGCGAAAGCAAAAACCTATAGACCCGACGTTAAGTACGCCGACTGGTTTTCTCAACTGTAAACGCTAGGAACTGCTACCGCGGACTTTAACCCCGCGACACCGGGGGACGGTAACCTTGGTGTTGCGGGGTACACATTAATTACCGTCCCCCAGTGTTGCACAACTATTGTGCGTTTTTAAGAAGCTCTGCTATCTCTGCATCACTTGCGTCATGTTTATACAAAGTTTTTAAATAATTCTTGGTACAATCTGCAATCGTATCGTTAAACTGCTCGGGGTAAAATAAGTGCGACATCCACTGAATCCCCATCATTTGATTAACAGAAGGCGGTTGACAAATCCAACAATAAGGAGCGTCGGGCACTTCGTAATAAAGGCCTTCTTTAATCGCGTTTAGTGCTTGCCATTCTGCTTTCTTGTCAACATCTGAGTAAATACCACTCGACTGGAACAAAATAATTTCTGGGTTCCAATTAGCTAACTGCTCTAAATCGATGGGGTCGCCAGCACCCTTTGTAGTTGGGTTATCTATATCAATAACATTTTCTGCAACAAGATCTATCGCATTGCTTTGATAAGAACCTTTTGCTATTGCATTTACTCCTTCAAAACCGGTAATGTATGCAAGCTTCTTTTTAGATTGAACTTTATCAACTGCATCCTTGGTTTCCTTATAAACTTTCTCGCAGTAATCCGCTAATTCTTTTCCTCTTTCCTCGCACTGTAGTGCTTCACCAAGCTTTGTGTAAACATCTTTATAGCTGTCTATTTTTGCATTAATAAAAATGCAGCTCAATCCAAGATCGGCTTGCAATTTATCAAGCTCCTCTTTTGTAGAATTTCTTTTATCTCCAACGTCAACTAAAACCATTTTATCGGCGTCACCAAGGCTAGCAATACTTTCTTTATTCATATTTCCTTTTCCGCCAAAAGCAGAGCCAGTTGCGGGAAGCTTTTGAATTTTTTCATCGGTAATAAACTTTTTTTCTTGATCGCTTAAGGGGTCGGCAAGAGAGCCAAGTTTTTCTGGACACAAGGTCAACAAAACTTGTTGTGACACTGCCCCAGAAGGAACAACTAACTCAACATCACTTGGCAATGCTACCTGACGATCTGCATCATCGGTAAAGATTCTAGAGTTGTTAGATGCTGGTGCTTTAGATTCACCACATCCTGTTAAGAAAAAAGTTAAACCACCACAAACGACTACAACAAATAGCGCTAGAAACATAAACCAGATCTTACTTAAAAAATTTGTTCTCTCCATGTTCTCCTCCTTATCTTTACTATCTAATTATTTCGATTAACGAGCATTTAAACTCCTCGCTAAACACATTTTAATGACTCAACTACAAGACTGTTCGTTTATCCTTTACCTCTAAACCTTTTCAAAACCTTCAATATTACAAATTGGCACACAGACACGAATTTTGTCATCGTAAAGCGACTTAACCTCAACGTCTATATCGTAAATATCGCCAATCAAATCTTTAGTAACGACCTCTTTTGGCGTGCCAAAAGCTCTAACTCTTTTATCATATATAACAAGCGTTTTGTCTGAATACAAAAAAGCTTGATCGGGTTGGTGAGTAGATTGAACAATGCTCATTCCTTCTGCGGCTAACGCTTTTACCGCATTTAAAACTCGTACTGTGTTGCCGTAATCCAATGCGCTGGTTGGCTCATCCATAATAATTGTGTTTGCTTCTTGCGCAATTGCACGTGCAATTAACACCAATTGCTGTTCTCCACCAGAAATTTCTGTATAGGTGCGAGTGGCCAACTTTTCAATTCCAATTTTTTCTAGCGCATTATAGGCGCGATGAATTTGCTCTTTTTTAGGTGTGCCCAACACAGGCAAATCGTTAGTAGTGCTCATAAGAACAACGTCTAAAACCTCATAGTCATAAATTGGTTGATGAGATTGTGGAATATAAGCGATTTCTTTAGCTTTTTGTTTTGTATTTAAGGTTTTAAGGTTTTTCTCATTAATAAAAATATTGCCAGAATAATTTTTGTTCAATCCTAACAAACACCTAAACAATGTTGATTTTCCAACGCCATTTGGACCAAGCACGTTAACAAGCATCCCGTCTTTAATCTCGAAATTAAGCTCGTGCAAGACCTCGTGCTTGCCATAAGAAAAAGATAAATTTTCTACTTTAATGCTCATAAACTGCCTATACGCCTAACTTTTTCTTTTACTTCACCTTTGTGCAATTTTTTCACAGTTGCCGTTTTCGCCCATTTCAATTAAATCAACACCACTCTAAATCTTTTTCTTCCGCGTAATCAAATATAAGAAGAATGGCGCGCCAATAAATGCAGTTAAAACGCCAATTGGGATTTCCGCAGTAGAAATCATGCGCGAAAAATCATCAACAATTAACAAAAACGAAGCGCCCATTAACATACTTGCTG
>JAKSUU010000164.1 GCA_024408695.1 Coriobacteriales bacterium
GAATTAAACAAGCGAAAAGAGGCTAATCAAGATATTGGCCCTATAACTAGACAAATTAATGTATGTAAATATTTGAAAGAATATGCCAGCGAAAATGATATGAATTTTGATTTTATCGTTATCCCAACTAGTATGTTTTGGAGCAATTTTTCAAAAGATGATTTAGGCAAGACCTTAATAAATTTTGGACATGGTCAAACTCCAAAAATGTTAAAAAACGTTTGTAAATTGTTAAGTGTTAAAGAACGTGAACATAAAGACTTTTACTATCTCTTTTATCGACCCATTACTAAAACGCAACGTAATATTCATAAAATAAAAGTTTCCGAATTCTGTTTGGGTTTAATAAAATCTTTTCAAAAAATAGAGGCATAAAAATTTTCAGCGAAATTTTAAATTAGCGTGCCGATAAAGAGATGTTGTGATGGTGCGGGATTTAAAATACAGACCTACCTAATATTATGATTTATTAATTTCGTAACAAAGCAACATTAAAATACTTTCTCAGGTACATGGTGGGGACACGTGGATGCTTATATTGTTCCATCTAAAACAATGGAGTCAGGTGTAACTGTTATATCAGGGGTGAATGACAAGGTGAATGACAAGGTGACTGACAAGCTACAGGCAAAGGCTATCCCAACTCTCGGAAACACCATCCCTTAGTAAAGTGTCGAAACACCATCCCATAGTAAAGTGTTCCACTTTCGCTCGTAAAACACTGGGGTCAGGTGCAACTGTTTAATGTTCGCAGTTGCGTTCTTCCATCCCCAGCTGAGCGCAACAAATAGGCTAAAAAAATGAGCGACTGGCGCTAAGCGCCAGTCGCTCACTTTAGTTTTGGGGTGTATGTTAGTAGAATTTATTCGTTAAGCAGTTTTTCAAATTCTTCTGATGAAATATTTAGTGAAGTAGCCGCGTCATCTAATGAAATCAAACCTTTGTTGTAGAGTTTAACCGTTTGAAAAATTTCACCCTGTTCAATACCTTGTTCAATACCTTGTTTCATGCCGTCTTCAAATCCTTCTCTTCGTTCCGATTTTTTGTGAACAGCTTCAATATACTCTTCATCATAAAGCATATCCATGATGGAGATGCCCTCAGCCTTAATTTTAGCTAAATAGTCTTGCATAACATTATTCTCCTCACAAATTCTTAAAGTATTTTCAACAGCTTCTTCTTTTGTCTCGCAAACTAAAAGCTGGTGATTATAAGTCGTGCAGAAAAATATATAATCACCAATTATACCGTTATCTTTGATATTTTTGATAACTTTTATATCCGCATCAATGTCTGTGTGACGCCCTTTATAAAATGTTTGGACTCCAAGTTTGTTGCGCCTCTATTAAAATTATCAGGCGGTTTTCTACCTGAAACCCCAGGTCATTATACAGCCCCTGCATAATTTTGGGTTTCAAAGTCAAAGTTTACAACTGTTCTTTTTGAACTATCGTATCTTCTGGATGTAGGCATTTGTACAGCTTAAGTAAATTTTCGGGGTTGCTAAACATGTCGCAAAAAATATTGTCACGAACTTTTTTTATTCGCAACTCTAAGGTGACTGTCCCCAAGTGTTGCAGCGCCAACCGTGGGGTGAAGATCTTTAATATTAGTTCCATCTGCAAAAACATAGTTCGGAAGGATTTCGCGCAATGGGGTAATCACAAAATCCCTTTCGTACGCAAGAGGGTGCGGAAGGAAAAGCTCACCAGTCCTAATGCACAAATCCTGCATGTCCACAATATCAAGATCAAGAGTTCGTGGCCCTTTTTCTATTGTTCGAATGCGGCCGTGCCTATCCTCAATTTTATGAAGAGTAGCGAGTAATTCTGCCGCTGTATAATTCGTTTGGATGCAACAAACTGTGTTTGTAAATGAAGGCTGCTCCGTGTAATATGCAGCTTCACTTATGTAAAGCGATGCGGTATCACAAAGCCAAATGTGCGGGTCATGTGCAAGATCCAAAAGCGCCCGATGAATAATTTCTGCACTATCCCCAACATTTGAGCCGATAGCAATTATACTTTGCAAAGAATAATTGAGCGCACGTTGAGTCGCCTCAACATTATGAGTGCGAATAATTTTTGCGCCGTGATAAGCTGTGTTGGCAGCAATAAGGGCGCTAGCTTGGTCGCGACCCTTTGGGTTTTTAACACCTGTTGCCCGGCCAATAAAAGATTTGCGACTAACCGCACACAGCAAAGGAAAATTCTGAGAAAAGAGCTCAGTTGTGCGCGGTTTTAGTAAATCCATTGACTGACCAGCCGTTTTTGCAAATCCAATACCTGGGTCAATGCAAATTCGTGCAGGATCTACACCGTTATTTACAAGCGCGCCTGTTCGATCTTCTAAGTCTTGCAAAACATCCAAAACCACATCTTCGTAGTCACACATGTCTTGCATGGTTTTTGGATTTCCACGGCTGTGCATAACAATTAAGCCACAACTTGTTGACCGCGCAAGTTTACGCATTTCGGGTTTAGCAAAACCCGAAACATCATTAATTATATGCGCGCCAGCATCAAGGCATGCTTGCGCTACATACGCGTCACGCGTATCAATACTTATAAGACAGTCGAGTTTTTTCAAAGCTGCGATAGTTGGAAGCAAGCGTTCAAGTTGGGTTTTTGCAGATATATCTTCTGCGCCTGGGCGACTAGATTCAGCGCCAAGATCAATTATGTATGCTCCCTGGTTAATAAAGATTTTTGCTTGACTGTGCACACGATCAATAAATGAATTATTATTGTCGTCAATATAAAAATCTCCACCATCACTAAAAGAATCAGGGGTCAAATTAATTATGCCCATAATTGCGGGTTTATCTAAATTAAGTTGTTTATCTGCACATTTCAAATACATGGATTAATTAAAGTCTTGTTCAATATGCGAATAAAGGGCGTTAAGCGCGGCATCGCTAGATGCATGTGTTTTGCCAGCGCCACTAGACGCGCCGTTGTCCCCACCACCGAAAGATGCGCGAGTATCATAATCAGTAGCCTCAGCATCGGTAGACGCGCGG
>JAKSUU010000165.1 GCA_024408695.1 Coriobacteriales bacterium
AAAATCAGTTATTGATGAAGGCCTTATTACTAAAGCACTTTTTATAAATTTTGATGTTGATGAGAAAAGGGTTGATGATGAGGTCAAATTCTTAATTCTAAAGGCTGAAAAAAAAAGAAAAGAAATACTCGAGGAATATTTAAAAATTGAAAAAAACATTAATCCTTTAGTTTTAATACAGTTTCCAAGTGAAAGCCCTAATCTAATGGAACATACCTTAAATACGCTTTCAAGCATCGGTAAAAGTGTTCATAATGGTCTTACTGGAGTGTGGATGGCTGACAACCATATGAATACCGATGACATTACTTTAAATGATGCGCCACAACAATATTTATTAGTTAAACAAGCTATAAGTAAAGGGTGGGACTGCCCGCGTGCAAAAATACTTATTAAATTGCGGGAACATATGTCGGAAGACTTTGAATTGCAAACTCTTGGACGCTTGCGTCGTATGCCAGAAGCGATGCATTATGAAAATGAGGTTTTGGATAATTCATATCTTTATACATTCGACGAAAAATTTAAAGAAGCAGCTATAAACATCGGTGGTTTAGAGCACGTCAATTTAAAATTAAAAAAGGAGTTTATGCGCTTTAGTTTAAAAAAAGAATTGAGGTCACACACCTACGAAAATTTAGGGGAACGAGAAACTCGCCAAAAGATTTTAGAATATTTTATAAAGAAATATAATCTGGTGGCTGGCGAATATGCTAGCAATTTAATTAAATTTGAAGAAAATGGTTACGAGACATCTCAACAATTGTTAAGAAATATAGTTAATGATTCTGTTGAAATCACATCAGTGCTTGTTGATAGCCGATTAAATCGACAAGATATTTATTTGGCTGTTGACACACATATTCATGGTCGATTTCTTCAACAAAATATTAATTCTTTTAGAACACATTTAAGGTTAGATTTTGATGCAACAAAAGCTTTATTTAAGAATTTGTTTAGGGACACATCTGAAACAGACCATTTGTTGCAACTTACAAATCACGAATTTTATGCTTTTATAATTAACAATGCAAGTCTAATTAGAAAAGACCTAGAAAAATGCATGTCCAATTCTGATGTTTCGCAGAATATTATTAAGAAAAAGGATATTATTGTCGAGGAATTTTCATTTCCAGAGACGATGACCTATAGTATAGTGAGCTTTCCAGAGGAGAAACACACATACGAGAAAAACATCTATGACAACTACACCAATCAATTAACAAAGTGGGCTCCCGAGAAAAGTTTTGAACAATGGTGTGATAAGAACGCGGATTGGTTTTTTAAAAATGGTGATCATGGTAATCAATATCTTTCAATTGTGTACCGTGACGGTTTAGACAACCTCGATTTGTTTTTTCCTGATTATATTTTAGAAATTGATTCTGAGCTCTGGATTATAGAAACTAAAGGAGGTCAATCAACGGGTGGTAACGATGAGAATATAGATTCTTTTGCATCGCAAAAATTTGATGCCTTAAAACGCTATTCAGACGAATATGGCAATAACTTTGGATTTGTTCGCCCTTATGACAATAAATTATGGATAAACTTTACCCAATACAAAAAGGAAATTAGTGGACCTGAATGGATAGACCTTGATTCTATACTTGATTAGATGATTGAATATTTTTGGTAAAAATTTTCGAGTCCTTAAAAAACTATAATTTAGGCTTTGAAAAAAATATTTCATAATTTTTTTAACTTGTGCAATAAGTAACCTATGTTTTTGAAGGTGCCCGGCATACCCGGGCGCTTTTTATATAGAGTCCAAATATTTGGACAGTAAAAAATTCTTCAAAAATCATTAATTTTAACTCTATAACTAAACTAAAATATGTTTATGAGTAAAATTGAAAAATATTTAACTGCAGGTTGTGACCCTGATGTTGTGTGTTGGTATAGCGATCTTGTCCCATTGTCTCAAAAAATATTTGCCAAAGACCAGCGGGAGCCTTATGTTTACGTTGTTTGCGATACTGAAACCACAGGTCTTGACACTAAAAACGATAGCATAATAGAAATTGCAGCAATTATTTGGGATGGCAAAAACATTTTAGATAGCTTTCAGACCTTTGTAAATCCGCTAAAAACGCTTCCGCCAGAAATTACCGAACTTACTGGCATTACACCAGAAGACATTAAAGACGCACCTCTTGCAACAGTTGCCGTTGAAGATTTTTACGCTTTTGCTGGTGATTTAGACATTGTTGCACATAATGCGTCGTTTGATAAGTCGATGCTTGAAAAAGAAGTTAAGGATAAAATTCCTAAAAACAACTGGATAGACAGCCTAGAATTTGCGCGGACAGTTCTTCCAAAATTTAAAAACTTCAAGCTTAAAACTCTAGGCGAAGCTTTCGAGCTTTCTAAACCTTCACACCGTGCAATGGATGATGTTATTACAACCGCCCAGCTCATGAATATTCTTTGTACTGCCGTGGCTTATCTGCCCTATGGAGCGCAAAATTTTTTGGCGACATATGCGCCACAAACTGCATGGTCTCTGCGTCAAATTTTTGTGCGTTATTCTCAGTTAAGCGATGCCGAAAAATTCAAGATTACAAACGAAGCAAAGTATTTTGAGCTACAAAACCCCGTTGCTAAAGCTTCACCAGAAGAAGCCCTAAAGCTAGAGCTAGATGATATAGAAGACAACGAAGATCCCCTGCAAGACAGCGGAAAGCCGCTTTTTCCGGGTAACGAATACAGAGGAGAGTTTTCTCTTTTAGAAATTCGAAAGTCACGATTGTCGATGTACAAGACATTAAACAAGTTGTATGCAGACATAAATGTCTTTACTCCGCAGGAACGCAAATTAGATGTTGATGAGGCCCTGCAAAATGAACTAAAAACAATAAATGATTCATTAGCAGCACCAGATGCAGAACATGTAGAATCCGCATCATCTGTGCAGGATTCAGATGACGAAAACAACGAAGAATCATTAGAAAAAAGTTTTGAGTATTTAAGTAATGAAGAACTCGATGCAGAGTTTT
>JAKSUU010000166.1 GCA_024408695.1 Coriobacteriales bacterium
CTTGACCCTCTTCACATAGATTACAAAACTTTTCGCTGGTATTTGTCGGAACTAGAGCTTACAAGCAACAGCAAAACAACACTTGCGCGCAAAACATCGTCGGTTAAAACTTTTTTCAAATATTTAAACTCTAATGGTTTAGAAGAAAACAATCCTACTGTAATTGTGGCGAGTGCCAAGCGCGACAAGCGCCTGCCTCGAATTACTCTATATAGTCAAATTGAAGCCTTGTTAAATGTTTTTTTCGTGATAAAGTTTGACTGTTCCGTTTTAAATTTTAAGCAACGTTGCGTTAGTTTATTTGGTAAGGGGTCAAAACAACGCCTGGTTCCACTTCATAATATAGCAATAGAAGCATTGCAGAATTATATTGAAAATGGGCGCGAACAACTTTTTTCATTCGCTAAAAACAAGGGCATTTCTCCTAAGTTAAAACAAGAAAATCGCCTTTTTATTTCCACCCGTGGCAAGCCAATGTCTGCAGATTCTTTGCGCATTGTCTTCAAAAAACGTGCACGTCAAGCAGGTCTTGATCCTAGTTTTCATCCGCATGATATGCGACATGCCTTCGCAACGGATCTTTTAGATGCTGGTGCGGACCTTCGCAGCGTTCAAGAGATGCTTGGTCATGCTTCTCTTTCTACTACGCAAATTTATACGGATCTGTCAATTGAACATATAAAAAAAGCTTACAATTTGTCACATCCAAGGGCAAAAAAAGACTAAAATTATCTAATCAAGAAAATTAAAGTGCTATAATACTATAGTTTATGTATGAAAAGCCAAGCGTAAGAGCTTTTAGATAAGGAGAAAACATGTCTAACGTATGTAGTATTTGTGGAAAAGGTCCAAAGGCAGGACGCAATGTTTCTCACTCACACAGAGTGACAAATAGAGTATTTACACCAAATATTCAAAAAGTTACTATTAAGGACAAAAATGGTCACGTCCATCAAGCACGTGTTTGTGCAAAATGCCTAAAGGCCGGAAAAGTTGTTCGTGCTTAATCATGTAACAAAAAACGAGTAATTAAAGGGCCTTGAAATCAAGGTCCTTTTTTATTTAAGGTGAAAAGTATTATTAGTTTTAAACTGCAATAGCAGACAAAAAATTTAAGGAATAAAAATGAAAAATAATATTCAAAAAGCAACAGGAACTCAAGATTTTATTGGAGAAGACGCACAAAAGTGGCTTCAGTTTGTGCAACGCGCCAATAAGATTTTTTCGTTTTATGGCTATGAATATATAGAAACGCCTGCATTTGAAAATGCGCATTTATTTGTTCGTGGCTGTGGTGAAGATACAGACGTTGCAACCAAAGAAATCTATTATATGATGTCACGTAAGAGTCTTCTAAGCGTGATTGCTGGTGAAAAAGATCCTTTTAAGAAAGGCCTGGCTTTGCGTCCAGAAGGTACAGCAAGCGTTGTGCGTGCGGCAATAGAAAACAATTTAATTTCTGCTCAGGGTAGTACTGCAAAGCTATTTTATGCAGGTTCTATGTTTAGATGCGAGCGCCCACAAAAGGGTCGTTACCGTGAATTTAAGCAGGTTGGTGCTGAATGCCTTGCGGCCACCGACGTTGCAAGCGATGCTGAAGTTATTTTGATGTGTATGCAATTTTTTGAGGCAATTGGTTTTGATCGCGAAAATATTAAATTACTGGTAAATTCTATGGGCTGCGAAGAATGCCGCGCACCTTATGAAGCGAGCGTTGCTGATTATTTACGTGCGAATTTAGATGGACTTTGTGATGATTGCAAGGCGCGCGCTGCTGGCAATCCGCTGCGCGCTTTCGATTGCAAAAATGAGGCATGTGCTGCTATTATGCAAAACGCGCCAAAATTTAGTGATAATTTATGCGATACTTGTAGGTCAGACTTTAATCAGCTTCTTGCTTATTTAGATGATTTTGGTATTGTTTATACTATTGATCCAAGCCTTGTGCGTGGTTTTGATTATTATACAAAAACTGTTTTTGAATTTCAGGTTGATGCAGGTCTTGGTGTTCAAAATGCAATTGGTGGTGGTGGGCGCTACAATAAATTAAGTGCCGAACTTGGAGGCCCAGATGTTCCAGGCATAGGTTTTGCTCTTGGTTTTGCGCGTTGCATGCTTGCGCTGACAGAATGTGGTCGTGCGCCGTTTGATAACGTGCAAGTCCCTGTTAGTGTTTGCGCTACAAGCGATGCGCTTAAACAAGAAGCGTTCAAAATTGCCCAAAATTTACGCAAAGATGGAATCGCTGCAACTGTTGATTTACAAGGCAAATCTCTTAAAGGCCAGCTTAAGCAGGCTGGTAAAAGTGGAGCTAAGTATTGTGTCATTGTTGGTGAGGATGAATTTGCAGCGGGCGAGGTCCAGCTTAAAAATATGGAGACATCACTTTCTAGCAATGTTGCAATTGATGAATTATCATGGCGGCTTCCCCTGTAAATAAAAGCCGTTGAGTGAAATTGGGTCGAATGCGTAACGCATAAAAATCATGCAAGATTTATTTCATAATAAAAGGTTCATTAAAAAGTGCGTATTCTTTGTAGTTGGCGTTGTTGCAGCATTCGCTCTTTACTTTATCCTTACAAATAATGGAATCGATTTTCAACAAGCAAGCGTGCTTGCAATTTTGCTTTGTGCGATCTTTTGGTGGTCGGGCAGCGTTTTTCCTAATTGGGCGACCGCTATTGCAATGGGTTTGTCTTTTGCCACGATTGCAGGCGTTGGCTTTGAAACGGCAACAAAGTCTTTTGCTGGTTCTACCTGGTGGTTGCTTGTTGCTGCCTTTGGCATTGCGGGCTGCATGACGGCAACGGGTCTGCTCCATCGCTTTGCGCTAAACATCATCAAACTTTTCCCAAATACTTATGTTGCTCAGATTCTGGGATTTATGATTGCAGGCAGTTTGGTTGGACCGTTTATTCCATCGCTTGCAGCAAAGGCTTCAATTTTAACTCCTGTTGCATATAGTGTTGGCAAAAATTTGGGATTTGATGACAAAAGC
>JAKSUU010000167.1 GCA_024408695.1 Coriobacteriales bacterium
AACTCGATAAGGATAAACCATTCCTTCTCCCAATCGAAGACGTCGTCACAATCACTGGTCGTGGCACAGTCGTCACTGGTAGAGTTGAACGTGGTGTCGCAAACATGAACGACGAAGTCGAAATCGTTGGTATTAGAGACACACAAAAATCAGTTATTACAGGCATGGAAATGTTCCGTAAACAACTCGATTTCGTCCAACCAGGCGATAACGTTGGTATCCTCTTACGTGGTATCAACCGTGATCAAGTTGTCCGTGGACAAGTTCTTGCAAAACCAGGATCAATCGTCCCACATACCAAATTCACAGCTTCAGTCTACGTTTTAAAGAAAGAAGAAGGCGGACGTCACACAGCTTTCTTAAGCAACTACCGTCCACAATTCTATTTCCGTACAACAGACATCACAGGTGTTATTACACTTCCAGCTGGTACAGATATGGTTATGCCAGGTGATAACGTTGAATTAACAGTCGAATTAATCCACCCAGTCGCAATTGAAAAGGGAACCAAGTTCTCAATTCGTGAAGGTGGCCGTACAGTTGGTTCAGGTTCAGTCACTGAAATTCTTAAATAATTATATTATTTAACAAATTTAAGACCTCTTCGGAGGTCTTTTTTGTTTGTTTATTTTTTACATTTAGTCCATAATAAAAATTATGAAGCAGCGTAAATATACATTGCCTAGACACACGAACCTTGCGAAACAATCTAGCAGGACAGGTGCCTTTTTTATTGACCTTGCTATTTTTGGTGCTTTGCTACTTGGACTTCTTTTTGGATGTTTTAGATTTATTCTAAATCCGGTTGCCCAACCATACAAAGATGAGCTAGAACAAGAACAAATTAATTCACATCTTCGTTTTAGAGATGAAAGTGGTGAACTTCAAATAATCGCAAACGATGCACCTTATGAAGAATATAGAGATACTATTTCATATTATTATATGAATTACCTTACTGGTAACGTAACTACACCAGGAACAGGTTCAAGACTTGCTAATGAGCCAATTAAAAATGATGATGGAATAGAAGTCAGCAAAGCTGAATACTACACAGTCGAATGGTTTAATAAATCAGTTCTTCAAATTAAAGCATCTGATCCTGAAGAAGATTCTAATTGTTTATTTACATACCAAAAAATTGATGGTGTTTATGATAAGACAAAGATTGGCATTCCTAAAGATTTAACAAAGGTAAAAGCCGAGGATATTAACAAACACATGCAGAACGCTTTTCTCAGTGCTTATGTTGGCCATTTTAACGAATTAAGTTATGTTGTTGATCTCACAAATAAAATGTCGTTTGTTTATTCACTAGAATTCGTTTTATCCGGGATTTTAGCGGGATTTTTAACGTATATCGTGGCTCCTTTGATTTTTAGACAAGGTAGAACAGTTGGAAAAAAAGTGTTCAAATTGGCTCTTGCAACAAGTGATGGATACGAGTTCCATAATTACCAACTTGCCATGAGATTTATGCCATTAGTGGTGGTGTTGCTTTCGTTTTTAATTCCGATTTGGAATGACTTCTTTTTGCTCATCTTAATTCCAATGATTGTTTTCTTGGTTAGCTTTGCATTAGCGATGGCTTCACCAAAGAAAGCTGCCCTTCATGATTTTACCGCTAAAACAATTGTTGTTGATGATAAGACATCACTTATTTTTGAAAATGAACTTCAAGAAGAAGCTTACATCGCAAAAGAAGATAATTTAGAACCTGAAGAAACACCTGAAGAAAGTGGAGAAGAACCAGAACTTCGTTATGAAAAGTGAGATTAGAGATATTCATGAAGGTGGATTCGGCAAGCGCATGATTGCAATGATCATGGACGCTGCTGTTTTTGCGTTCGTGATGATTGCTTTAGCTTTGTGGGTTTTTACTCCTATTGCTAATAGTGCTTTGCACTATCAAGATTATGGTGTGCAAGGTTTGAAATATGAAGTATTTTCAAAACTTTATGTTGCTGAGGAAATTGATCCTGACACTGGAGATACTAAAGTAATCGAAATTACTAAGTTTGAGGAAACAACTGGAAATCTTACTTATACACCATTGTATAATTCCAAATCAGAAGATGTTAATTTTTACAAGGAAAGACTTCATTATTACTATTTAAGCTATAAAACTGGCGAAAATTTGGAAGTCCCAGAAGGCAAGAACCTAGAAGACTATCGAGCGCCAGACTATAATAAATATATTAAGGATAATAATGGAAACGACATTCTTCCAAAAGATTATTATACAGAAGCATGGTTTGCTTCATATATCGAAGGAAAAACCACAGTTGATGATTATAAAAATTTAAGTTATAACTCTGTTAAGGATTTAA
Source organism: Coriobacteriales bacterium (assembly GCA_024408695.1). Classification (GTDB taxonomy): domain Bacteria; phylum Actinomycetota; class Coriobacteriia; order Coriobacteriales; family QAMH01; genus JAKSUU01. The sequence goes on from JAKSUU010000167.1 coordinate 2,331, forward strand.
GAGAGTCAAACTATTTTACTGAATTAAATGGAAAGATTTCTGGATGCCAGCTTTTCATCATTTTACCAGCATTTTTCATCTCATTTTTAGGATTTTATTTACTTGTACCATTGCTATTTAGAAATGGAGAAACACTTGGCAAAAAAGTAATGCATATTGGTCTTGCTACAAAGGATGGATTTGAGGTTAAAAAGAGACAAATTGTCTTTAGACAACTTCTTCTTTTAGCATGGGTTAGTTTATTCTCTTTTGCAGTCGGAATCGGTTTAACTTCACTTGCAATTTTGGGTCTTGGAGTAGTTATTTATTTAATTGCAACAGTCATCTCAAAATCTAAGCGTTCCCCAATCGATTATGCAGCCTATACTTATATGATTGATACTGCAAAATCTGTATGGTTTAAAGACCAAGAAGAAGAGGACAAAAAGGCTGCTGAACTTGAAGAAAAAATGTCTAAATACCAACGCTATGAACCAGATAAATCTAAGCTCATTCAAGTGGGTACAGAAATCGTTGATGAGCAAGTTAAAAAGGAACTTGAAGAAGAAAAATTAAAAAAAGCTAAAAAATAAAAATCTTTAGGTTTTTACAGTGATTTTTCCGCAAAACCCTAATATTTTGCCTCTCAATAAATTGAGTGGCTTTTTTATTTATAGAAAAAGAATTA
>JAKSUU010000168.1 GCA_024408695.1 Coriobacteriales bacterium
AATAATCATATCGCTTGCGGTTTCTGCATAGATGGTATGGGCATCTTTTGCAAGCGTTTGACATGCTAAAACTTTCTTTAAACCTTGCTCGCCATCAATTAACACTTGACATTTTTTGCATGTGCCGCGCCCTCCGCAGTCGGCAGCAAATTCCAAGCCCAAAGATTTTATTGCATCAAGAATCGATCCATCAAAATCATCAATTTTATATTCAACGCCATTGTAAATTAATTTTGTCATAATTTCCTTGCAAAATTAATTGATATTGCCTTTAAATAATATTATTAATTTAATTTTATATAATCTTTAAATTAGTTGTAAATTATTTATATTAAATTTAGAGGGACACGAATTTTGTCAAGCAAAAACTCCGAGTCAAAATCCGCACACATGTTTGCTTTAACGCCTGCAGAAATAGAACAAAAGGCCGAAGCCATCGGGCAAGAAAAAGCGAATTTACCTGCTCTTAAAACATTTATCCTTGGTATAATGGCAGGCATTTTTATTGGCATGGGCGGAATGTTTATGCTGCTTGTAAAATCGGATTCATCACTGCCTTTTATCGTCAGCACTCTCCTTGGTGGATTGGTTTTTTGCCTTGGCCTCTTTTTGGTCATTAGTGCAGGGGCGGAGCTTTTTACAGGCAATTGCCTGATGATTTGTGGCAAATTGAGTAATAAATATAGCTGGGCCAAAATGTTTAGAAACTGGGGCTTGGTTATTCTTGGCAATTTGGTTGGCTCTTTAATTATGGTTGCAATTTTATATTTGTGCAATTACAGCTCAGGCAATGGTGCGCAGGTAGGCAACTTAATGATTCAAGTTGCCTGCGACAAAATTGATCAGCCTTGGACTGTGCTACTTGTTAAAGGTTTAATGTGTAACTTTTTAGTCTGCTTGGCCGTTTGGATTTCTTTTGCTGCCCGCAGCATTACAGATAAATTTTTCAGCATTTTGCTCCCCATTACTGCTTTTGTGGCATGTGGTTTTGAACACAGTGTTGCAAATATGTTCTTTTTGCCTATGGGTCTGGTAACCAAGATTTCAGGTTTTGTATATACAGGGCTAGCTAATTTAGACATCTTAAATTTAGGCGGTGTGCTTTATAATTTATCCGCAGTCTTGATTGGTAATATAATTGGTGGTGTAGTTTTTGTTGGGATTTCTTACTGGCTTGCTTTTGCTTATAAAAAAAATAAGGATAAGCTAGGCACTAATGAGCCCGCTGCTACTGACGATTCTAATTAACAACGTGAAACGCTGATATATAGAAATTTTGGAGTAAAGATTGCGCGAGATGCAGGTTGATGTAAAAAAACGGAGGACAAAATGAGTGATATTCAAAAAGCAAATATTGACCACGATCGTGTAGAAGCTGCAGTTAAAGAGCTTTTAGATGCGATTGGAGAAGATTCAAATCGTGAAGGCCTGCTTGATACTCCTGCTCGTGTAGCGCGCATGTACGAAGAGCTTCTTTATGGCAATTACGAAGATCCTCGTATTCATCTTCAAAAACAGTTTATAGAAAGTGGCTACGATGAAATGGTCATCGTAAAAGATATTCCTTTTTCGAGTGTTTGTGAGCATCATCTTTTGCCATTTTATGGCAAAGCTCACGTTGCATACATCCCTAAAAATGGTCGTATTACAGGACTATCAAAAATTGCTCGCGTTGTTGAGGGTTATTCGCATCGTCTTCAAGTTCAAGAGCGCCTAACTGGCCAGGTCGCAGATGCTTTTGTAGATGTGCTTGATGTTCAGGGCGTGCTCGTTATTATGGAAGCAGAGCATATGTGCATGACAATCCGCGGAATTAAAAAGCCTGGTTCTGTAACTGTAACAAGCGCTGTGCGAGGCATCCTTTTAACTGATGGTAAAACTCGCGAAGAGGCGCTTAAACTTATTAAGGGTTAATCGTCTAAGATACCTCTAAGTTTATTGAAGATTAGTCGTCATAGAGATCTTTAAGCATATTAAAGGTTATTCGTGAAATGTTCAATTGTGTCACGCACCTTTTTATTTAGCAAAAAAAAGCAAGAAACTATATAATAAAATTAAGTTTTTATAAAAATCTAATCTCATTTAAGGAGGGGTTTTAAATGTCAACATTAGAACAACTTTCAGATGCAGTAAAAAACGGTAAGAGAAAAGAAGCTTTACCACTACTTCAACAGGCACTTGATGAAAATATCGAGGCACAAACAATCTTAACAGATGCGCTAATTCCTGCAATGGACGAAATTGGCGACAAATTTTCTAAAAATGAAATTTTTGTTCCAGAGATGCTCGTTTCTGCGCGCACAATGGCAGCATGCACAGAGGTTTTAAAACCAAAGTTGGTAGAAGCTGGCGGAGCACAATCTCTTGGCAAAGCTGTTATTGGTACAGTTTCTGGCGATATGCATGACATTGGTAAAAGCCTTGTTAAAATGCTCGTTGAATCCAAGGGTTTTGAAATTGAAGACCTTGGCGTTGATGTAGCCCCAGAGACTTTTGTTGACTATGTTAAATCAAATCCAGATTGCAAATTTGTATTCTTATCTGCTCTTCTTACAACAACTATGACTGCAATGGCAGATACCATTAAAGGCCTTGAGGCTGCGGGCGTTCGCGATCAAGTTACAGTTTTTGTTGGTGGCGCTCCTATTACTCAAGAATTTGCAGAAGAAATTGGCGCAGATTACTACACTCCAGACGCGGGGGTTTGTGCTGCAAAAGCCGCAGAAGTGGCAACTGCTTAATAGCCAACTAAAAATGCCCTGCAACAAGGGCATTTTTTTTAATACAATTTACTCCTTTTTGTTAGCGCAGGTTTTTTATGGCTTCAAATAGTTTTAGCAAAAAATTAGAATCTGGGGATTTTGTTGTTACAGCAGAAATCATTCCTGGTCGTGGGGCAAACGATGTTGCACAAGAAACGGCCATGCAAAACGCGATTGAGATCTGGAACACAAATCTTGTGGATGCGATTTCTCTTACCGATGCTC
>JAKSUU010000169.1 GCA_024408695.1 Coriobacteriales bacterium
ATCTTCGTATTCTTCGTTAGTAAGCCCGTCAATAAAGAAAAATAATTCGCCTAATATAACTATCAAAAATACAGGATTGTATGAATTGGTAAACATAAATTTAGTAAACTCAAAACCAAACAAATAACAAGTACCAAGAGCCGTTGATATTAATGTTGCAGCATAGTAAACTACTTTAAAAGCCTTTCTAACTTCAGTCATACGAGCGCGCAAGAACCATTGTTCGTAATCTTTTTCATCATAAGCATAAAAAACCTTAAAGAAAATTGCTTCAAAATTGTCAGGGTCTTCAGATTTGAATTTTTTAGCTATCGTTAAAATAAGCTTTTTGATTCCAAAAAATACGCTTAAAAATACTACAATTCCAACAGCAAATGTCACCGAATCAACATTAAGTGCACGCAAAAACGGCAAAATTGAGCAAAGCAACTGAAACAAAGAAGAAATCAAATTTGTGAGTGGTCCATAAGTAAGCACAAAAATTGCACTGTATACAACTGCTACAATGGGCATCATCCACTGATGATGACGGAACTCTTTTTCTAAATTGTTGCCACGCTTTAGCCCTTGCATATTTTTTTTCATACCACCGCCAGCACATCTTTTTGCCAAACGGAAAGCAAATATCAACAATAAAACAGCAGCTAATATTAGCAAAGGAGTTTTTAAACTAGAAAATATATTTTGCATTATTTAACAACCCCTTTTTCGGTTAGCCTATCAATAACATTTAATTTATCAAAACTTAGTGCAAGGTTAAAATCATATGGAGTATAGACAACAGAAGCATCACCTGTGCGAGTTCTAATTGGGCAAGTTTTATATTTGTACAGAGGCTGAAAAACAAAGTCTTCCTTCGATTCCACTGCTTTAATTACTTGATCGCAATTTGCAAAGCTATCGTCAAAATCTGAATCTATTATGTATTCTTTAGGATTGTAAATTTTTTCGAAATCATATATAAATTTTTCTAGCTCTTCTTCAACCTGGTACATTGTAATTAGACGTTTTGTATATGGCTTGCTATTGCTTCTTTGAGCATCCAAAAGCGTATAGCCTTTTTTGTAAGTAGCATATTGTGATAATCTATCACCTAAATGTTCCACATTATATTTTATTGATTCTAAAACAGACTCTATATATGAAAGCAAAACTTTAAGTTTTTGCTTGACTTCTATATGACTTATTTTAAGAGGAATAAATCCTATTAATATAAGCAGAACAAAAAGTGCTATGGTAACAAAAAGCGCCGTAAGATCTTTTCCATGTCCACCTAAAAGACCAAATATATAAGGCACACAGGAAATAGCAGTACCTAAAAGGATAAAAAGTACAAATAAAATTACTTCTTTTAGATAAGTTCTTGGATACATGCGCTTTTTAATACCCTCACCCATTTTTTCACGTTGTAGTCTAAAATCATTCGTAGTAACCATCGAAAACGAATAATCAGAAGCAAGTTCTGTTTCTATATTTTCAAGATCCTCTTCTAGGTCTTTTTTATCAAATTCATTAAGCTTGGTACCTGTCAGTTCATCTTCTGAAAAAGGTCTAGCGTGTCTAAAGTCTGCTGTAGCAATCGCAATGGCGCGCCTTGGCTCACGTAGTGCCCGGTCAAGACCTCTTTTTATGTGGCGTTCATCTTGTTCAAAACGCTCTTCGTCAACAGGGGGCATCTCGTTCATTCGTTTACCAATAGAACCAATACCATAAAAAAAGTTTTTAATTTGATGGCCTAAGGTCATTTTTTTAGGCAACGAAAACTCACTTGCATCACCCTCGCGCCTATAATCAACTGGATAGGGTTTTATAGAATCTTTCAACCAGCCATATCTTTTTGGGTCAAGCGAGGCATCAATGTTTTCCATGTGTAATAAATCTGGCTGAATCACAATATCATAATTTGGTATAGTCTTTCTTTCGTGTACGTCTGGAGAAAGACTAACCTGCATATTGTCTATTTCTGCTTTAATAATCTTTAATCCATTTTTAGCAAGTTGAAGCTTTTCAAACGCTAGTTGAGAATATTTTGAAAAATCCAATTCTAAATCTACAACATACAAACTATATGCTTTAAGAGTGTGAACAAACTCAGGGTTAACTATAAGCATTACAATACTATTCCAGAATTTAAACTCATCACGCGTAAAGTCATATATATTTGTGAAGTGCTTGTATGTATTTTGTTCGCAATCATATAAAATAAACCTTGCATTATCAGGGTAATGATTACGCAAACAAAACTCTGAATCTATAGCATTAGGAACACTACCAAAATCTTCTAAAACATCAAGCGAAACATTCTGAGGGATAACTCTTGGGCTCACGACCAAAACATCAGTAGGTCTTCGACGGTCTAAAGTAAGTTCTTCAATATTATAACCGTAGCGCGAGCTTTCTTTATAACGCTCAACAATCATTTTAGCTACTGAATCCTCTAAAGTTTTAATTGACATAGATGTAAGCTCTGCAACAAAATTTGTTAGGGAATAAGGTCCTTTGTGTTCATCTGTTGAACGCTCAATTTCATCTGCGTCATTATCTTGAATTCCTAATAAAGCAAACACCTTGCGAACTGCTGCTTTATTGGTTTGTTGAATACTTGCATTGTAAATACTTTCAAGTTTTTGAATCTGTTCTTCTGTATAAACTTCTTCAAAACATTGCTTAATATTAGGTTTTGAAATATTGTCAAATAGACAGTCTTCTATTTGTTGAAGAAAATTTTCACCGTATTTTTCGGGGTCAACTTTATAGTCGTCTTTTTTTAGTTCGTTCAAAACCTCTTTAATTGCAATTGTATATTTGGGTTTTAGAACTTCATAATATTCACAACTCAAGTCTTCAATTAAGTTTTCTGGATAAATATCATCAAACAATTCAAAAAAATCAAGATTGTCTACATTTTCTGGGTCTGCAGTTCTATTTTTTATAATTCTTTTTGTCTTGTCTAAAAACAAATCTTCACACGTTTCT
>JAKSUU010000017.1 GCA_024408695.1 Coriobacteriales bacterium
GCCAGCGCCTCGGTCGCCAATCGCACCATCAACTCCTCGTTGCAACACCTGGGGGACGGTAAGCTAAGTGTTGCAGAATCGCAACATGCCAGCGCCCCGGTCGCCAATCGCACCATCAACTCCTCTTCACAGCAGCATGCATTCAAATCCTCCTCATTGATTCTTGCCATAGAGTCCTCCTGCGACGACACTTGTGCTGCTCTTGTTGATACCCAGCGTAATGTTTATTCTAGCGCGGTTTCTAGCCAAATTGACTATCATAATCGCTTTGGTGGCGTTGTCCCAGAAATTGCATCTCGTAAGCATACAGAAAGTATTGTTGATGTTGTTGAATGTGCCCTTGTTCCAATAAATGGCGAACTATCTGCTCTTGATGCCATTGCAGTTACGCAAGGCCCTGGCCTTGTTGGAGCGCTTGTGGTTGGTCAAGCCTTTGCTAAGGGAATGGCCTTAGCTCTTAATATTCCCATAATATATGTTAATCATCTTGAAGGCCATTTATACGCCAGTCGATTTGTTGACCCAAATCTTAGCACGCCTCATATTGCCCTGCTGGTTAGCGGTGGGCATACCCTTCTTGTTCATGTGAAAAATTGGGCAGAATATGAAACGATTGGCTCTACCTTAGATGATGCCGTTGGTGAGGCCTACGACAAAGTCGCTCGCAGGCTTGGACTCGGTTATCCCGGAGGGCCTATAATCTCAAAATTTGCGACTAATGGCAACCCAAAAGCAATTGATTTTCCCAGATCCATGAAAAATAGTGGAGACCTAAAATTTTCGTTGTCCGGGCTTAAAACAGCTGTTATTACATATATAGACAAGGCGCTTGCTGCAAATAAAAGTATAATTACAAAAAGTGGTGAAATTATTTTAGATTCAAAAAGCGTCGCAAGTGGCATTAAGAAGGTCTTGCCCGATGTTTTTTCGCAAAAGAAAAACCCTCGATATAAATCGCGCCACAACAAGCCATTATTTACAAATTCCAAAGAATACAATTGTGATACGCTTTGTCTTGGAGGTGGTGTTGCAATTAATCCAGTTTTGCAAAAGCAACTAACACAAAATTTAGCGCGCAAGGGTGTTCGCGTTTTGCATCCAGATTCTCAAACTTGTGGAGACAATGCAGCGATGATAGGAAGCGTTGCTGTTGACATGTATAATTTAGGACAATTTGGCGATTTGTCTGCCGATCCGTTTAGCAAAGGAAAAATCGCACGTCTTCACGATTAAAAACACAACACATGGGGACGGTAACCTTACTGTTGCAAATCGCGCTACGCCTGGAATGCAGCAATCTTGAACCTTGAACACCAGCCCCCATCCCTACTGGTTTGAGCATTGCTATTACAAATTCTTACATTTATCTAACATTTTATAAAAAAATTGCTATATTTTTACAGCAGAGTATTATATTATAAGCATAATTTGATTAAGTTTAAGGAGGAAAAATGAACTTAATGCCATTATCTGACCGTGTTATTGTTAAGCAAGAAGAAGCAGAAGAAAAAACTGCCTCTGGCATTATACTTACAAGCGGCTCAAAAGAAAAACCACAGCGTGGCAAGGTTGTTGCTGTTGGTGAAGGTAAACGCAACGACAAAGGCGAACTTGATCCAATGCCAGTTAAAAAGAACGACACTGTTATCTATGGAAAATATGGTGGTCAAGAAGTCACAGTTGATGGCGAAGATTACATCATTTTACGCGTTGATGACATTTATGCAATTGTAAAATAGTCCAAATTTTTGGTCTCTATGGCGCTGAATAGAAGCGCAACAATAATATTTAGTCGAAAGGAATTATTATGACAGCAAAAGAAATTAATTTTGTTTAAGCCGCGCGTGGCTCTCTTGCAGCAGGTGCATCCAAACTTGCAGATGTTGTAAAAGTAACTCTTGGTCCAAAGGGCCGTTACGTTGCATGTGAGCGCTCTTATGGCAGCCCACTCATCACTAATGACGGCGTTACAGTTGCAAAAGAAATTGAGCTCGAAGATAAAACAGAAAACATGGGCGCAAACCTTATTCGCGAAGCAGCTGTTAAAACTAACGAAGCAGCTGGCGATGGCACAACAACTGCAACTTTACTTGCCGACGTTATGATTAAGGAAGGCCTTCGCAATGTTGCGATTCGTCGTGGTATCGATAAAGCATGTGCAACTTTAATTGAAAAAATCCAAAAGAATTCAACTCCAGTTAAAACGAGTGAACAAATTGCAAATGTTGGTACAATTTCTGCAGGTGATGAAGAAATTGGTTCAAAAATTGCCGAAGCTATGGAAAAAGTTGGCAAAGATGGCGTAATCACAGTTGAAGAGTCAAATACTTTTGGTATCGACATTGATGTTGTTGAGGGTATGGAATTTGATAAAGGTTATCTTAGCCCTTACATGGTTACAAATACAGACAACATGACAGCAGAAATGCAGAATCCATTTATTCTTCTTACAGACCAAAAAATTGGTGCTTTGCAGGACATTTTGCCACTTCTTGAACAAGTTATGCAAGCAAATAAACCACTTCTTATTATTGCTGAAGATGTAGAAGGCGAAGCTTTGTCTACTTTAGTTTTGAATAAGATTCGTGGCGTTTTGAATGTTGTTGCAGTTAAGGCCCCTGGTTTTGGTGATCGTCGTAAACGTATGCTTGAAGACATTGCTATTTTAACTAAAGCTCAACCAATTATGGAAGAAGTTGGTATCACGCTTGCAGATTGCACAATTGACATGTTAGGTAGCGCAAAAAGTATTAAAGTTACAAAGGATGCTACCACTATTGTTGATGGTGCTGGTTCTAAAAAAGATATCGCTGCGCGTGTTGCTCAAATTGAACGCGAAATTGAGGAATCTACAAGCGATTTTGATACAGAAAAATTGCAAGAACGCAAGGCAAAACTTTGCGGTGGCGTTGCTGTTGTTAAAGTTGGTGCTGCTACAGAGGCAGAACTTAAAGAAACAAAATCACGCATTGATGATGCATTGCAGGCTACTCGCGCTGCAGTTGCAGAAGGCATTGTTGCTGGTGGTGGATGCTGCTTAGTTAATGCAATGAGCGCTTTAGATAAGGTTAGCGTTGCAGATGCCGATGAACAAATTGGTGTTGATATTGTTCGCAAGGCTTGCGAAGCTCCTATGCGTTGCATTGCAGAAAACAGTGGTTTTGAAGGTAGCGTTGTAATTGAAAAAATCAAAGGTGCAAAAAAAGACTTTGGTTTAAATGCTGCTACTGGTGAATATGGCGATATGCTTAAGATGGGTGTTATTGATCCTGTTAAAGTTACTCGTTGTGCAATTCAAAATGCAGCAAGTGTTGCTTCTATGCTTTTAATTACAGATGCTACTGTTAGTGAAATCCCTAAAGAAGGTCCAGATCCTGCAGAAATGGCTGCAGCGATGCAAGGTGCCGGCGGCATGATGTAATTTTTGTACTAACTTTATAATTTTACTTGATTTAAAGATTAGCGTACGCAACGCAAACGGCTTCGAATTTTCATATATAAATTATTTTGTTAAATTCTGCAGATTGTTTGCTTATGCGTACGCTAATCTTTTTTTATATCTAAATAGAATACAAAAATTATATCGCCTTTGGTTATCTATGGTAGCGAGACAGGGCGAGCATCTCTTGTCCTTGAAATTAGTAAGGCAGTGTGAACCATGCAATTACACACAGGATAATCAAAAATCCAAAGCCTACGCTCAAAAAGTATTTGAAGAATCGGCTACCTGCATTTGGGCGATATTTCAAAAACATCCTAATTGTAATTAATGATGCAAGGGATGCGATTGGTGTTCCCATACCGCCAATGTCGGTTGCAACAAGCAGAGTAGGCCAGTTTTCCGTAAATGGAGCAAGCAGCAAAGTTGTAGGCAAGTTGCTAATGACCTGGCAAGTAGCAACGGTGCTAATAAGTTCATTTTGAGCGAGCATCCCAATAATAAAATCTTTAACCTCTGCAATATTTGTAAGATTGCCAGAGAAAATAAAAAATGCGGCAAAGGTTATCAACAATCCGTAGTCAACTTTTAATAAAATCCGGCGATCGCAAATCAAAACAGCAATAGCAACAATAACAATGCAAATATAGTAAGGAATAAATCTTAAAACGCTTGCAAGAGTCAGTAAAAACAAAACAATATACACAAAAAGCTTTGGCGAAAACAGTAATTTTTTATTAGTTGTAATGCGTGGTGTGCTATCTTCACCCGTGCTGTTCACGCGTAAATTTGTACTTTCACCTTCGTGCGAAATTAAAGGCTCATTTTTTACAAATAAGCAACACAAACCAATAAGAACAACTGCAGTGCAAAAAGTGGGAAGCATGGTCAAAATAAAATCGCCAAAAGCAATCTCGTGTAGATTATATAAAAACAAATTATGTGGGTTGCCAAAAGGCAAAATCATACCACCGAGTACTGCAGCTGCATTCTGTAAAACAAAACACCAAGCAAGCGTGCGAGAATCATCCACAACTTTACGCAAAACTAAGTAGCTTAGTGGCAAAAAGGTGAGCAGAGCCATGTCGTTTGTGATAAACATTGCTGCAATAAGCGTAATTAACATAAGTCCTGCAACGCAAACACGCCGTGTTTTGAAAGATTGTGCAAAACGAGCTGCGATTTGCTTAAAGGCGCCAGCGCTTTCTAGTGCGTTAACGCTTGCAGATATGCAAAATAGGCACGCAAGAGTTCGCCAGTCTATATAATCGAGATATGCAGCATTTGGCGGAACAAAAATCATAGAGATTAACGCCGTGGTACATGCAACAATAGGCAAAATATTATTTTTGACAAACCTTGCCATATAAAATTATGTAGACCCTTAAAAATTGCCTTTAATAATATAGCATTTTGATGGTATTGATAAGAAATTTCTGCAAACTGCACCGGCAAGTTTAGAGTATAATAATAAGGTAAATGCGCCTATGTTTTGCAAATAAATGCGCTTGTGTTTTACTAGTAAATGTTTTTGTATTTTGCGAAAAAGGTACACGTTATATAAATGAAAAAAGTAGATACAATATATATTGAAAAAGATGCAGACCATGCTTTTTTGGACCTGTTCGAGACGCGCCACATTGTCGAAATCGAGCACTATAAAGATGTATTTTGTCGCCCACATCAAGATTGGTCGCTCCAGCACGCACGCCAAAACATTATCCTTGCAAAAAAGCGTGACAAGTTTGTTTATAAGGGTGCGCGTCCTTGTCAGGATTTTGCATATGACAATTTTTACTACAGCAGCTGTGTTATGAACTGTATTTGTTCTTGTGACTACTGTTATTTGCGAGGAATGTATCCAAGTGGTAATCTTGTTATCTTTACAAATCTAGAAGATTATTTTGAACATGTGCCTACGGGTGCGTACCTGAGCATTTCGTATGACACTGATTTGTTTGCTTTAGAGAGCACGCTTGGTTATATACAAAAATGGTGCGATTATGCCCGTACGCAGGGCAGTCTCCAAAATGTGACCCTAGAAGTGCGAACAAAGTGCAAAAACTTGGATGTGTTTAAGATGGAGCCCCCATCAAATGTGATATTTGCGTTTAGTATAAATCCTCAGGTAATTATAGATAAATACGAACGTGGAACATCTTCGCTTAAGGCACGCCTCGAAAATATTCAGGCGGCCCAGTCTGCGGGCTTTAGAACGCGTCTTTGCATTGATCCAATAATTTATTGCAACGACTGGCAAGATCAATATGCCCAGCTCATCGATTCGCTCGACCTTACTCGTTTTGAAGATATAAGTATTGGTTCGTTTCGCATTTCGCAAAGCTATATTGGTGCAATGCGCGCCAGTGGTAGTGTGCTTGCAAACTTTCCATTTAAAAATGTGGATGGGTATATGCAGTATTCAATCGACATGGAAAGTTTTGTGTATGAACGCGTGATTGAAAAATTCCCCGCAGAAAAGGTTTTCTTATGGCACTAATAATCAGGCAATTCCTTGACGGTTGCGCTGTGGTTTTACCAGAAGGCGATAACCTATGGCACTAATAATCACGGGAAAGTTTGTGGGACGTTGCACTTTGCGTTTGTTGAATGGAGAATCTGAATGGCACTAATAATCAGCGCACTAAAGTGCGAAAGCATATTTGAAGGGACTTTTATTTGTGGAGTAGGAGCTAAGCGACTTCCGGATTTTAAAGGTGTAGATTATCTTATCAATATTGGCATCTGTGCCGGCGAGCAAATTGGCGAGCTTTACGAAATCAATGCTATAAACGGTAGATATTTTCCAGATTGTTTTGGTGATTTCAAACGCGCGCAACTAACTACTGTAGACCAGATGGCGAGCAAAATCGCACCTGGCATACTTTACGACATGGAGTCCGCAACCATCTACAAGCGCGCGTGCAAGTGCCTCGGTCCTCATCAAATGCATTTTTTGAAAGTTGTATCAGACAACGGCCAAGAAGTCACCGACAAAAATTATGTTCAAGTTTTGATAAAAAGGCACAAAACAGAAATTGAGGATTATATTACCAAACTTTCCAAAGTTGCACCCCTTGCATCTCGTGCACCCCTCGCGCCAGATCTAGACTTATCACAATTTAGATTAACGGCTACCATGCGTGAGCGCCACCTACAGCAACTAAAATATGCACATTTAATAGGCGTCGATATAAGCGACTTTCTTAGTCCTAATATGAACAAAAAAGAATGCCAGCATGCGCTAGAAAAAATTGATGAATTTTTGCTAAGGGCCTGTTTATAAATTTTTTGCTTATTAATTTATAAGTGATATACTTGATTAAAAATTTTAGTAAGATAAGGAGAATCTTTATGTCAAAGATTTGTTCCAAATGTGGAAAAGATTTATCCACGAACGAAGTATTTTGTAATGTATGTGGGAACAAAGTTGCTAGATCTTCGTTATTGTCTTCAACTAGCGTTTTGTTTGATTCATCGGCCAAAATTGCTAAGAAAAAGAGCAAGATGTTAACAATAATTGCACTTTCTTGCGTACTGGTTTTAACTCTTTTTGTATGTTCAGCTTGTTCGTTGTCAAAAGATGCAGACAACAATAAAGTTAATACAGAAAAAAATGCTGATGATAAAAAAGCAGACAATAGACAAGTAGTTACAAAATTTGAACTTAGTTCAGATGCTATTGGTAAACACATTTATAGTTTTTCTTACAGTGATAAGGGGAATTTACAATCTATATCATTTGAAAGTGAGGATGGCTCTAGCGAATTGTCGAATTTTAGTGAATATGATGAAGACGGCTTACCTCATAGAATAGTAGTTCCCGATATATACACAATTAACGGAAGACCTTCAATAAATCATTACGAATTAGCGGATTCTACAGAAAAAGACAGTAAAGGTCGCATTCAAAAAGTTTTATACAACGGATTTGCTGGCTATGTAATAAAGAGTGGTTGGAATATTTCTTATTCATTTTCTTATTATGAAAATAATTGCATTAAATCCATAATTATTGATGATTCTATGTCAAATTCCATGGGAAGCAAAGATATTACAAAGACTACAACATTTGTTATGAATTTTAATGAAGACGGATATTTAACCGATTCTCAAAAATTGTTAAAGGGTGACGGCGAAAATTCGAATGACAAACATACCTATGATTACAAAATGGAGGATTCGAAAGTCGAATCTATTGTTGCAACCCCTGTTGGAAGCGAAGCATACAAAAAAGATATTAGTTTTAGCTATGACAAAGACTTAGATTTATATCCTGTAAGTGCAAGTTATAATTATCCTAGTTTATATCAAGCTTCTATTAGTTATACCAAAGCATCTGACGATGTTGTATTTACAAAAGCTTTAAATGATTGCTTGTCAAAGAATATAACTACTTTAGTTTCTTCGGAGCCTGAATTTTTGCCCATGATTTTTTAACGCACAATGCTTCTTCTTTGATTATTTCTAGATGATAGTTTTTTTGATTTTAATTTACAATTTTTTCGTAAAGTTTTTTGAAAAATTATTTTTAAGTTATAATTATTTTTACACTTTTAAGGGGTGTTAGCTCAGTTGGTTTAGAGCGCTGGCCTGTCACGCCAGAGGTCGCGAGTTCGAGTCTCGTACATCCCGCCACCTTCTTTCCCTTTTCTCTTATTTTTACTTTTATTTATATTCATATATGTTAAAATATCCTTGCTCTAAAATGGTTTTTTTAGTCGATTTGTTTATCTTAGTTATTAGGGTTTATGAAAATTAAAAACTCAAAAATATTTGTTTGGTTAAAAAGCAAGTTTTCCAAACGCCGTCCTGCGTTTGCTAAGGCTTATCCAAGTGATACTTACATTGAGGACTTACATAAGGCAACTAAAAGTTCAAAAACTTGGGTAAAGGTTTTACCTTTCGTAATCGCCATTTGTGTATGCGCAGATTTTGCACTTGTAAGTGATACATTTGCCTATTATTTTGATGCTGGTTTTGATACCGCTGAACCGGGTTTTTTAGATTATCTGTTTCTTTATGCTGAGAAATATGCAATTCCAGCTGCTCTTGTTATTGCTTATTTAGCTGTTGGTTTTGTTGCAGGAAAGCACTTTGCGGAATATAAAGCACTAGGTAGCAAAAAAGCTGTTTTATTTACAATAATTTTATTAGCTCTAGAGATTGTAGTTTTAGTTTTTATCGGTTTAGTCCGATATCTTGGGATTCTAAATCAAGAAATTGATAAAGCGGCAACTGGTGGACTCGCATATGTATTTATGCCTTTTGTTTTGCAAGCATGGGCATTTGGAGATAAAGGCGGTGGATCGGGGAGTTCGACCTCTATCGATACAAGCGCAAGTTCGTCAGGATCAAACATGGTTAGCGATACTGCAACTTTTGTTTTTGATCAGCAAGCATTTATGTGGACAATGGCCTTGTGTATCATAATGTTTTTAGGTGCGTTTTTGGGCTTTTTGTATTCTTATTACACTTACGATGCATTTAGTGCGAGAAAAAAAGAAATTGCTACGCAGTTTTTACCAGCAGATAAGGCAATTTTTGAAAATACTTTTAATTCCGTTGCTTTTAATAAGACAAAAAATTCTACCTATGAATATGAGGAAAATCTTTTAGATCAAAAAGCATCACAGCAATCTTTTATTGTTACTAAGCTTGCAGTTCAATTAAATGGTATTGTGGATCCTGCGGATGCTTACGATTTTGAAAATATTAGTAAAGTGGTTAGTTCTCAAAATGGAATTTAAGTTTGGGAGATGGTTTATTATGAAAGCATTTTTTAAAATCTTTGTTCTTACGCTTATTACAGTGATTTGTTTCGGTCTGTTTGGATGTGGAGAGTCTTCAGATTCTGGTGGTGGAAATAAGATCGATAAGGACATCGGAGATATTGTTTTTGTACATGCAACTAGAAACAATCAAGCTTTAGATATTACGCAAGTTGACGGTCTTTCAAATTATTTAGAGTACGCTTTAACTAACCAAGGCAGCATTAATTGCGTATGTTTAGATGGCCAACCCAAGTCTGCTTCAATTGAAGCAGATTCAAAAAATGAACAGAAAAAAGTCGCAGAGATTAAGAAGAAAATGAATAATTTTGATTGGTCGGCAGAAGATCCAGAAACAGATATTTTATCCGCGGTTCTTTTGGCCGATAAGCTTCTAGGTACTGGTACTGCCAAATCTGGCAAAAAAACTGTTGTCATAGTAGATTCTGGAATTTCAACAAAGGGAAATATTAATTTCATGGAACCAAAAACAAATAATTATCTATATGCACCAAAGTTGTTTTTTGAAGGTTTAAAGACACAAGGCGCTTTAATTAAGCTAGATAATATTCAAAAAGTTGTTTGGTT
This sequence comes from Coriobacteriales bacterium, assembly GCA_024408695.1. Classification (GTDB taxonomy): domain Bacteria; phylum Actinomycetota; class Coriobacteriia; order Coriobacteriales; family QAMH01; genus JAKSUU01. The sequence continues at coordinate 9,799 of JAKSUU010000017.1, forward strand.
TGGAATGGGCAATGTTGCAGACCCTCAAAAACTAGATGACAATGGCAAGCAAGGACAAATTTCGTCCTTACAAGCTTTTTATCAAGAAATGTTTAACTCTGTTGGCGTTGAAGATGTTAGTTTTGAGTCAGTAAATTCTTCATCTGTTTCATCTGATAATTTGCCAAAAGTTTCAGTTGCTTCTTTGCCAAAGTATATAACAAAAGACAACGCTTTAACAAAATCTGAAGGCGATTCTGCGCTCAAATTTGATTTTGGTACGAGTGACTTAAGTGACCCAACTGCTGCTAATGAAGAATTACAGTTTTTAATTAATCAAATGCTCGAAAATAAAGGTATATCTTACATAATAGAAGGTTATACAGATGCTGTAGGCAGCGAAGAAAGCAATTTAGTATTATCACAGCAACGCGCAGATAGCATAAAAAGTATTTTCACCAGTGCTGGTATTAGCGAAGACAGGATTGAGGCTATTGGAAAGGGCATCAATCCAGATACAAATTTAAGCGACGATCAAATGCGCTGTGTTGTCATAAAGCAGAAATAATTTTCTACCAGTTTGAATTCTCAAGTAGAAAATAACACAAACATTGATCGTCACGAGCTATTTTTTCCTAAGGACGTAAGTATTTTTGTTCGTATGCATTTGTGGATGCGTGGGTACTTAGACGGCCTATTGGGCAAAGCAATGTGTTCTGATAGAAAGGGATACATAACATCTAATTATTGTAAGATACTTGCCATAAAAGCCGATAAACGCTTAATAGCTGAATGGGAAGAATGCAATGGTTTAATGTTTAAAATTAGACCATCATTAGAAATTGCTCGTAGAGAATATTACCATTATCAACGCGAGCTTGAGTCTTTAGATGAGCTTAAAGATACGCTTATCGATAAGGGAAATAATGGTTATAAAGGAGATGAATTTGTAAGCCAACATTTAGTCACGAAGAGAAAGCATTACAGAATGTATTCTGCAAAAAAAGATTACTTTACTCAACGTCAACTTATCTGTGATAAATCAAATGCTTGTCTACAAAATATGAGTATTATGTTGGCTGATTATCAAGATGCTAAAGATATTACAGAAACTCATGACAGTTTAATTAGACATGATTTCATTAGGCGTTGATCCGTCTATGCCCGTGGTGCTTCAAGACATCTACCGGTGCGGCCTTGCTATATAAATGATAAAGCCTTATCTAATAAAATGAAATTAGAAAATGAGAGGTATTTTTCTTTATATTTTGAAGAAGCCGCTCGTGTTGCTTGTTCTGGTTAAGGGAGTTTTAGCTTTATGTTTTTTAGAAGAAGAAAAAAGAAAAAAGAGCAAGAGGCTCAAAACATGCCCTATGATCAGATGTATGGTTTTCAATCTACATCTAATTATCGTAGTAGCGAAGTTAATTATTACAGGCCTTCAGATCAGCAAAACTCGAAGTTACAAAATCTTGAATTAGAGGCTTTGTTTGGGGCATCAGCTTTCGATTTAGCCAATTTGGTTCCTAAACATTTGAATGTATCCATTTC
>JAKSUU010000170.1 GCA_024408695.1 Coriobacteriales bacterium
GCTTTGAATGTTGGAGATGTCAAAGGTAAAAAAGTTGCTATAGTGGGCGACATCTTACATTCGCGAGTTTTTGGTTCTTTATCTGCATCTTTAAATACGCTTGGTGCTAAAGTTATTGCTGTCGCCCCAAATACATTACTTCCTTTAGATATGTCCCAATTTAATGTAGAAATTCATTCAAACTTAGATGATGTTTTAGAGGATATTGATGTTATATACATGTTAAGAATGCAACTAGAGCGCATCGATAATAATCCATTTCCTTCGATTCGAGAATATTCCAAAATGTATGGCTTGAATGAATCCCGTGCTGCACGTTTAAAAGATGACGCTTTGATAATGCATCCTGGACCTATGAATCGTGGGGTTGAAATGTGTATTGATACCAGTTCTAATAGCAAATTTGTTGTCCTCGACCAGGTAAATGCTGGTGTTGCAATTAGAGAAGCTGTTATGTATTTATTGTTAGGAGGGCAAGAACGTGAAAATCTTGATTAAAGGTGCTCATCTTGTTGATCCTCAAGTAAATCTTGATGAAATTTTAGATTTAAGTATTTGCGATGGTTTAATTAATTCTGTTTCTAAAAATATTTCAGAAAAAAACGAGAAATTTGATTATGTTGTTGATGCAAAAGGTATGCTTGCTATACCAGGAGCAATAGATTTGCATGTTCACTTTAGAGATCCTGGTTTAGAATACAAAGAGGATATAGAAAGCGGGCTTAGAGCTGCTGCTGTTGGTGGTTTTGTGGGCGTTTGTAGTATGGCTAACACCAAGCCTATTTGTGACAATTCTGCAGTATTGGCTTCGATGATTTTAAAATATACAAAATTATGCGATAAAGCAAATTCTAACAATGCACAATTGCCAAAGTTATTCCCTTCTTGTGCTTGCACGATTGGGCTTGAAGGCAAACAAATTACCGAAATGCAAGATATGTTTGAAAGTGGGGCCTTTGCTTTTACTGATGATGGCAGGGGCATTCAAGATAGTGCTACCATGCGAACTGTTCTTGAATATGCATCTACCTTTGGTTATTCTGTTTTAAGTCATTGTCAAGACGAAGCTTTAAGTGCATGTGGACAAATTAATGAAGGAGTCGTTCGCGCAAAGCTTGGACTTGCTGGTTGGCCAGCTCTTGCAGAAGAATTGCAGATTGCTCGTGATTGTGAGCTTGCAAAACTTACTGGTGCTAAACTTCATATTCAACATGTTAGTACAGCTCGAGGTGTTGAAATTATAAAGGCAGCTAAAAAAGCTGGCGCAAATATAAGTTGCGAGGCTACTCCTCATCATCTCTTTTTATGTGAAGAAGAAGTAGAGAAATCTAACTACAATACCAATTTAAAGGTAAACCCTCCGCTAAGAACAAAAAAGGACATGCTCGCACTTCAAAAGGCCTTTTGCGCAGGCTATATTGATACGCTTTCTACAGATCACGCACCTCATGCGTCGCACGAAAAAGATATGGAATTTGAGCTTGCACCATTTGGCACTATAGGTTTAGAAACGGCTCTTAGTTTGATTGTTGATAACTTAATTTTTAAAGATAAGCTAAAGTTGTCGCGTTTTGTTGAGCTTTGTTCAATTAACCCCGCTAAGGTTTTGGGCATTGAACCTGCTACTATTAACGAAGGAATGCCTGCAAACCTTACAATTATCGACTTAAACCATAAATGGACTGCATGCGCCAAAGAATTTGCATCAAAATCAAAAAATAGTGCGTTTTTGAATAAAGAATTTATATCCCGCCCTCGATATACTATTGTCGACGGGGCTTTTGCTTTATATGACTTTAAAGTATGTTTTTAATTGAAAGGAATTGTCGTGGCATTAGAAAAGGGTAATAAAGCCAAATTAGTTTTAGAAGACGGAACAATTTACGAAGGTTATAGCGATGTGAGAAATCCTTGTTTTGGACAGCTTTGTTATAACACTTCTGTCATAGGCTATCAGGAAATTATTACAGACCCTGTTTATGCAGGCAAAATATTAGTTTTTGCATATCCTCAGATTGGCAATTATGGTGTTAATACTGAAGATTTGCAAAGTGCAAAAATTCAAACTGCTGCGGTAGTTGCTCGAGATTTTTGTGCTGATCCTAATAATTTTAGAATGTCTTCTAGTTTGCCAGATTTCTTAGAAAAAAGTGGAGTATGTGCTTTTGAAGGTTTAGATACAAGGCAGCTTGTTCGCCACATTACTGCTAATCCTGGTTTATATGCTTGTATTTGTCCTGTTGAATATGATGAAAATGTTGCAAAAGAGGAACTTAATAATTATATTGAAAAAGCGAAATCGATTAACTTGGTTAAAAATGCCACAAGCAAAAAGGCATATTCTATAGATGTTTCTCAACTTGGCAATTTTAATAATGCAAAGTCTTTATTTAAAAATAAGTTTAAAATTGCAGTTCTTGATTTAGGTATATCTGCTTCTCAACTCGCGTGTTTGAGTTACATTTCAAAAGCTATAGAGGTTTTTCCTTACAATTCAAGTGCAAAAGATATTTTAGATGCAAAGTGTGATGCCTTATATATTAGTGCAGGTCCTGGAAATCCATTAAATGTGGATTTTGTATGTGAGACAATCAATGAACTCGCTTATAAATTACCAATTTATGCATGTGGTATGGGGCATTTACTTGTCGCACGTGCGTTCAATTTTGACATCAAGCCTTGTAAAATTGAACATTTTGGCTCTAATGTTCCTGTATATGACGTATTTAACGATATTGCTTATGCTACTACTCAGCATCATAGCTATTGCGTTTGCAGTTGTGGTTTTGAAAAAGACGAAAATGGTGTATTTGTTGCAAATTTAAGTGGTCACGATTTTGCCATTGCATATAAAAATGTTAACGATGGCTCATGCGAAGGTCTTGCACTTTTAGATTTGCCTATATTCACAAGCCAATTTCACCCAGATTCATTTGATACTTCTGCAAAATCGCAAATAAGTATTTTTTATGATT
>JAKSUU010000171.1 GCA_024408695.1 Coriobacteriales bacterium
AATTCCCACACGTCATACCGCACATTTTTTGATAGTAAACAGCTTGGCATTTCGTCCCAATCGCTTGGCCTTGAAAATCATATTGCTCAAACTACAGGCTCACCCATTTCTATTCTTATTGAAAATCACGCCCTTACTTCAAATTGGGAAAACGAGTATGTTGCCCGCCCTAACCATGCGGACTTCACAACTTGCAAAAAACATCACCTTAATTCTTGTGAACTTGTAGCAGAAGGTACATCTGCTCGCTCAACAGCGCTTCTTGTAGCAGCAGGTAGCATTGCAGTCCAGTTTCTAAGTTCTCTTGATATTTATATTTTGCCTTTCACAAATAGCATTGCAGGAATAGAATTGTGCGATTACGATAACACTAATTTCCTTAACTATTCTCCAGAAGATTTAATTGCTGATTTTGCAACAATTCATGATTCGCAACTGGCAACTTTTAATTCAGAATTTGAACAAGCTATTGCTACAGAAATCGATAACGCTCAAGAAAATGGCGATACTTTAGGTGGCACCATCAAACTCGTAACCTTTGGGTTGCCTGTTGGACTTGGTTCATCATACGAAAAAGATAAAAATTTAAAAAGTCAAATCGCTACAGGCTTGCTAAGCATTCCAAGCGTAAATGGAATTGAATTTGGTTCGGGTTTTGAAGGCAGTGCTTTGACAGGCCTACAATATGCCGATGAATTTTCATTTCAAGATGCAGACGAATATGATATTTATTCTGCTGCAAATGACTATTACCAGTTCACCCCCAGAAAGTTTTTACGTTTATCGAATAATTGTGGTGGCATAGAAGGAGGCATTTCTAATTCAATGCCTCTTGAACTTATGCTGTCGGTTAAACCAATACCCACAGTTGACACTCCTTTAAATTCTATCAACATCGCCACCAACTCTTCCGCGCTATCATCTAGCCCGCGACACGATACATGTATAGTTCCGTCTATGTGTTATATTGCAAAGGCACAATTGGCAATAACGCTTGCAAGTGCTATTCAAAACAAATTTGGTCAGGACAGTTTTGAAGATATTTTACAAGCTATGCAACAATATAATAAGAGTATTTTAGATATAAAGGAGTAATTATGGCTTCAAAAAAGACATTAAAAGTAAAAATTAAAAAACCTGTATGCCTTATTGGATATTCTTGCTGCGGAAAAAGTTATGTAGTTGAATATTTAAACAAATACAGCAACATTGACGCTTGTGATATTGATGATTTAATTAAACGTGAAACTCGACGCACCCCAGCGCAACATATAACTAAGCATGGCGAAAATTATCTTCGCAAAATTGAATATAAAATTATTAAACGCGAAATCGAAAAAAACCAAATAATTGGTCTTGGAGCTGGTGCTATCGAAAACAAAAAAGTTCGCACTCTTTTGCAATCTAAAAAAGTAGTAACAATTTATTTAGATACAAAATTTGAAACATGTAGCAAACGCAATGTTTTAGCTAAGATTCCTCGTCCTTTATTTAGCGTTGACAAATATAATGTTCGCAAACCACTTTACAAAAAATGTGCAAATCATATTATTGCTACCGATAAAATTACCAAGTCAAAAGCTGTTTCTAAGATTCTTAGCTATCTATATTATAGTGGCGTCATCAGCAAAAAGACATTCAAAAATGTCTTGCTCTTAAATGGTCCAAATATGAATATGATTGGTAGCCGCGATCAAAAGCATTATGGCAGAATGACTTATGATGAACTTGTAGAAAAGATTCGTCGCCATGCCCTAAAACGCAACTGCAATATTGTTGATTACCAAAGCAATATTGAGGGCAAGCTTGTTTCTAAAATTAATAAAGCGCCAGCAAAATATACTGCTGTTATCATTAATCCTGCCGCATTTTCGCATTATAGTGTAGCAATTCGCGATGCCATCGAGGTTTTGCCTGTTCCTAGCATTTGCGTTCATATGTCAGACATTAACAATCGTGAAGAATTCCGCAAAAACGACATGGTTGGCGATGCCTGCACAAATAAATTAGTTGGACGCGGATATCATAGCTATACCGATGCCATTACATTTTTAAATAAGTTTTTATAAGGTTTACAAACGCACAAATTGGCATTTATTATTATTGATTAAGTATTTTTTGAAGGCGCGTAGCGGTTTCGCTTAGCGCCTTTTTCTTTTATAGGAGGAAAAATGAAAGATGCATTGAGTAATACTGCAAAACTTGGATTTGGTTGTATGCGACTTCCTTTGCTAGATCCAAACGATCAAAAAAGCATTGATATTGAAGAATTTAAAAAAATGGTCGATGCCTTTATTGCAGGTGGGGGAACTTATTTTGATACAGCTTTTGTCTATCACAATGGCAAAAGCGAAGTTGCCCTTAACGAAGCCTTAGTTCAGCGTTATCCTCGTGAAAGCTTTACGATTGCTACTAAAACTCTTTCGTGGATTTGCAAGAGCGAACAGGCGGCCAAGCAAAATTTACCTACTTCGCTTAATCGTTTGGGCACAGATTATATAGATTTTTATTTGATGCACAATGTAAATGCTAAAAATGCGCAGGTGTTTAAAGATTTTAAGATGTGGGATTATATGCAGCAGGCCAAGGCAGAAGGCAAAGTGCGTAACATTGGCTTTTCTTTGCATGACAACAAAGAATGCTTGCTCGATTTGTTAAAAATGTTCCCTAATCCAGATTTTGTGCAAGTTCAAGTAAATTATCTTGATTGGCAAAACAAATTAACGGATTCAAAACGGCTTGTAAAAACTTTGCAAGAAAAAGAAATCCCTATTGTAATTATGGAGCCTGCTCGCGGTGGCAACCTTATTAATTTGCCTGATCGTGCACTTAAAGTTTTGCAAGACAAAGCGCCAAAGCTTACACCTGCTCAACTCGCTTATGGTTTTTGTCTTGATATACCTGGCGTGCTTACAGTATTAAGTGGAGCATCAAATCTTAATCAAATTACAG
>JAKSUU010000172.1 GCA_024408695.1 Coriobacteriales bacterium
TCCCCATCTGCATAAAAAACCTTTATAGCAACAATGTCAGCAAGGACTGATCCCAAGATCAAGCCAAAACTAGTGCAATAAACCATAGTTCGAACGACCCTATGGCCTGCATTGTTAACTTTTTTAGGTCTGGACTTTTTTCTAGTGTATTGGTTTTTATACCAAAGAACCCATACAACAGCCAATGCAATAATAACAAGACTAATTAATAAAGCGGCTATAAGATTATTACAAATGCTAGTAAAAAACGCTATTAATAAATTTGTAAACATCTATTAGTCGATTTTTACATCTTCTTTTTTGCCGGCCTCAGCTTCAAAATATTCACGCTTGTCAGGTTTAATCCTGTTAGCAATTAAATTGCTTGGGAAAGTTACGTGATAATTATTATATTGAGTAGCAGCTGCATTATAAGCACGACGCGAAGCTTGAAGATGCTCTTCGGCATCCATAATGCCAGATTGAAGTGTCTCCCAGTTTGCACTTGCTTTAAGATCAGGATAATTTTCAGCCAAGCCAAATAAAACATTTTGAGCTTGATCCATTTTATTAGCATCCTTAACTTTTTGAGCAATAGGAGCATCCGCACGAAGCTTAATAGTTTCAAGAACTGTTGCCTTTTCATAGTCTTGATACTTTTTAGCAGCAGCTAAAAGTTTTGTAAGCATGTCATGTCTTTTCTCCAAAGCAACGTCAATGCCAGACATAGCTTCGTCACATTTAAGACCTGCACGCTTAACAGCATTGTTGATAGAAATTGCCCAAATAACAATGATTAAAGCAATAGCAACAATAACAAATAAAACAATCATCATTGGATCCATAATTTTCCTTTCTAATCTTTATATTGACTTTCATGCTTCCTAAAGAAATCGTATCTTGGAGGAAGCTCCCTTACCTTCTTAATTGTATCATTAAATAATGATTTTTCTAGTGTGTAAAACTTATCCCAATTGAAAAATTCTTGTGTCTCAATATTCATACACTCCGCAATTTTTTCACAACCTTTTGGAACTACCGGATGCATCATGAGCGCAGAAGCATACAAAAGATAAAACGCATTGCTTAAGAATTTGTCAACGAAGGAATCGTCCCCGCCTTCGAGGTTTTTTGCATTGTCTGACCAGTACTTATTGGCATAACGGATAAACTCATCCATAAGTTGCATTACAGAATAAACCTCAAATTTTGCCATGAGCTCTTCATATTTTTCAGCTGTCTCCAGCACAACCTTCCGAAGCTCCGGCTCCACCTCTTGAAACTTAACTTCGCAATTTTTATATTTTGCCGCAGTGTAAAAACATGAACGCGCCAGCCTATTAAACACATTTGTAAGAAGCGTGCCTTCTTTCAATACTGGATCAGCAACACGCGGGTCGTTGCGCTTTGATTCATCAGTCTCATATGGCTTAGGTGAAAAGCTAACAGATTTTTGTGCAAGACCTAAAGCCAACCAATGTGCACGCAATTGATCCGAAGTATAATGCTCCAAAAGTTCATCTGCACTAGGTGGTTTAACAGCACCACTGGATGAAGCCTTAACATTGCCAAACAAAACATGATGGTTAGCAACCAAGGTTGTTTGACGCAAACCTTCAAAATCATTGCCCGCAGATTTGCCATCACGCAAATTTTGGAAGGCATCAAATAAAGCAGGTTGCGCAACACCATAAAAATAGATGTTATCTTGACCTATAAATTGATAGACAGTGGAATCTTTACTAGCTCAAAAATCTTTTCAAGTTAATTTTGAATTTAACTTTTCATTGGCAGCCATTGTAAATGAGATAGGTGCCCACAAACTTTCTGGCCAACACCAAACAGTTAAGTCTTTTGTATCTCCATCTAAATTAGGAGCCTTAACTCCCCAAGCAGCGTTGCCAGTAAGCCTAAATGGAACAAGCGTTTTACCAGTTCTAAAGCGTATTCCAGCTTCGGCTAAAATTTCACGCGCGGAATCCCTGTCTTCGATGCTTTCAAACTCAACAGTAAAGCTTTGCTTGTTTCCTTCTGCCGGAGCGTATTAATGTTTAGAAATTTTAGATTCAAGTTTTTTATAATCCTCAAAATTTTCATTCTTAATATAGATGATAGGCGCCGCCAAAAATTCCGCAATATCATTTGTGACAACGTCGAGAACATTTTTATCCTTGCGCATAGCCTCCACATGATTATTCAAGAAGTTTCTATATGCCGGCAAATCAAAATACCAATTCCTAACAGTTTTCATCTCTGGAACCACGCCTGTCACACTGGATTTAGGAGCAATAAGATCTTGCGGAGCATAACTGTGACCCAGGCTGCATTCATCAGCATAAGCTTGCTCACTCTTGCACCCTGCCACAGGACAACGCCCTATAACTTGGCGCCCATTTAGAAACATCTTAGCTTGTGGGTCATAAAATTGTTTAGAATCTATAGCCTTTAACCAGCCATTTTTATAAAGCGCTTCCAAAACTTCATTAGTAAGCTTTTGATGGATCTCACCACACTTACCAATTCCGCTACCCTCAAAAATTGAAAGTTCAATGTCATAATTTTCAAGAGTTTTAACTTGAGCTTCGTGGTTTTGTTGCACAAAATCTTCTATCGTGCCTTCGAAGATCCCGCTCTCCTTTAATTTACGATAACCTTCATCTATTGGTGAACCAAAACAGTCAGTTCCAGAAACAAAACGCACATTATCCGCGCCTATTCTGTCTTTTAAGAAACGCGCAAAACAATCCGCAGGAACAAAAACACCGCCAACATGTCCAAAGTGCAAGCTCTTATTGCCATAGGGCATACCCGCAGTAACAACAGCTCTTTTTGGTCAAGAAACCTTAGGCATCGTTGCCCTTTGTTGCTTTCTTTGCTGTGCGAATTAAGAACTCACGGTTATTTTCAGTCTTCTTCAAAGACTTAATTAGTGTATCCATTGCACGCACAGTACTATTTAGGTTTG
>JAKSUU010000173.1 GCA_024408695.1 Coriobacteriales bacterium
AATGCAAAATTTGAACATTATTTTTTTTTTTTTTTGATTCATAATACTTTTCAAGTTCTTTATCATCGCTATTGTTATCCACTAAAACTATCTCGAAATTTTTATAAGTAGAACGTAGAAAAATTGAATCCAGACAGTTTTTTATTAACTCAAATGAATTCTTGTTGAGTATAATAATCGAAACAAGGGGTTCTTTTTTCAATTTGTATAAAACCTCATAGTGTCTTGGAACTTTAAAAGATTCGACAACTTCACAATCAATGCCTCTTCTTTGCATATGATGCTCTATTGCTAGACGAGCAGATTCTAAAGTATAAGATTTTTGTGCTGGGTCTTTTGCCGTAGACTGCTCATGTATTCTCCAGTGATATAGCGTTTTAGGAATATGTGCAATATGACGAGCCTTTTCGTAAACTCTAAAAGTCATATTTGCATCTTGAGCACCATCATAAATGCTAGTTGGTCGCTCCACAGATTTAACAATACTTGCCCTACAACACAAAAAATGACAGACATAATTTATGCCGTACAATAAATCAATATTAAAGTCTGGCTTAAAATAAGGGTCGACAAAACAATCATTTAAAATTTTGTCTTCGTCACAATAAAACATATCTGTATCGGGATGCTGATTTAAATATTTTGTATATTCATATAGTGTATCTAATTCGAGCAAATCGTCATGGTCCATAAAACAAATAAAGTCGCCTTTAGCAGCATCTATGCCATAATTTGTATTTTCTGTAATTCCATAGTTTTTATCTAATTTAATCTCAACTACTTTTTCATTTAAATACGAAGATAATTTTGTTTCACGTGGCGATGCATTAATTAAAATTAACTCAAAGTTTTGGTACGATTGTTCGGTAACCGATAAAAGCATTGCTTCAAGATACTTTTTAGGTGTTTTATAAATTGGCACAACAATTGAATATAAAGGCTCAACTGCAAATTTTTCGAGCCTTTGAAATTCTAGTTCGCTTTTACTAACTCTGCGTTCTAAAAACCACTCATTATAAAAATCTATCTTAGAGATGTTTAAACTAGCTGCTCTCCAATAATTTTCTTTAAATTTTAATATTTGCGATGTAAAAACCTGTGAATGCAAGCTCTCATTTATCTTTGCATTTAAAATAATGTCTTGTTCTAAATTAGTTAAATAAAAATGAAATTCAAAGCTAATTTTAGAATAATCCCTATTTGCATCGAATTTGTCAATTTGTTTATTGTATGTTTTTATATCGCCAACAATAGTTGTATTTGAATCGTGACTTTCTAATTTAAAGTTAACTGGTACATTTAAATCTGAAGGTATACAAATGCTAACATTACCCGATACTACAAAAAATAAATTACCATTATCCTTTACTGAATTAAGTTGAATTTTTGTTGCATACGCAGATTTTTCTAAAATATGTTCTTCAAAATTTAACTCATTTTTTTGTTTGCGAACAAATTTGTTGTATGCAATACGTGCAGAATTAAGACCTGTTCTTCCGACCTTGTGCAAGCCTGATCTTAGTGCATGCCTTGTTTGATTTTTTTTCTCAATCTTTTTTTTCTCTAAAAGTTCTTTATGCTCCGATTCGTTAAGACTTTCAAAATAAACTCTTTGCATAAACTTAGCTTTGTATTTCTTATCAATAAGATAAGTAATAAACACACCGGTGAGTCGCTCAGCAAGGTAACCATATAACCTGTTGTCGATAGATGAATAACTTTCAATGTTTCTGCATTGCTCAAATTTTTGAAGCACAGCAAATAGCCACTCGCAATATTCGTGAAAAATCTCTTTCTTCATAATGAACATATTGCAAGGATAATGCAAAATGCCATTTAGATATTTTCTTGTAGCTTGTGCATATTCAGGAAAATCGTTCTCAATAATGTATATAACTCTCTCAAGATCTTCAATATGATGACCAAAAGAGATAGAATATTGTGCGTAGACTGTTTCGTTTCCGGGTGATAACACTGCCTGTGGAGCAATAAAATCTGCATCTTCAATAACCGAACGCATAGTTTGCTCATCTAAGGCATATTTTTGTGTTATCTCGTCACTTAAAAAACTCGGCTCTAAAACTTCTTCAAAAATAAATTTATCAGTAATAGTGGGATATTGTTTTTTTGCAAAAGAAAAATAACGTCGATAATGAAAAAGACCGTAGTAATCGCTATCGCAATTTTTCCAGGCCCAATATATGGCAGTTAGTTCACAATAATTAGGATTTTTAGACGAAATGTTGTCGCCAACATTGTCGTGAAGCATATTTGGGAAAATCACATCGCTAAGTTCAGCACCGACTTGAATGGGCTTAAAAAATGAGTTTGAAGGAACAACTATATCTTGTTTATGAGTAGCAACAAAAATGCTAATGTTTTTCATTTTTCTCCAATAACTATGTTTTAACTATTTAATAAGAGATTTTTCTGTCCAACAATCTGGTTTTTGGATACCAATTAATTTTAAAAGCGTAGGAGCAATATTCGCAAGCTTACCATCTGAATCTTGATCTAGAGCAAGCGACTCATCATCAGAAATTAAGATAAGCGGCACATTACTTGTAGTATGAGCAGTATGCGAAGATGCACCATCATCGGCAAGCATTTTTTCTGCATTACCATGATCGGCAGTAACCAAAGCTATACCGCCTTTATTAAGAATAGCATCAACCACCATGCCGATACCTGCATCAACTGTTTCTACTGCTTTAACTGCAGCATCAAAAACGCCCGTATGGCCAACCATATCACAATTTGCGAAATTCACAATATAAACATCTGCCTCGTCATTTTCAATTGCAGCAACAAGCGTCTCTGCCACTTTAGGAGCAGACATTTCAGGTTGCAAATCGTAGGTAGCGACTTTTGGTGAGGGAATAAGAACACGTCTTTCACCAGGCTTTTCTTCTTCGACACCACCATTTAAAAA
>JAKSUU010000174.1 GCA_024408695.1 Coriobacteriales bacterium
TTTATTTCGCGATGTGCGCATAGTCTTGGTATTATTGGCGAAGTAAAAAACACTACTAAAGGTGTTGAAATTCTTGCAAAAGCCGAAAATGCAACTATTAGAAAATTTTGCAAAACTATCAAAGCAGACTGTCCAAAAAGAGCAAAAATTTATCAGATGCAAATTGTAGAGTGCGATTGCAAATTTGCCCAAAATGGTTTTATTATTACAAAATCAGAAAATGATAGTGTTAAATCTACGTTAATTTCACCCGATATCGCCACTTGTAAAGACTGCTTAAGCGAGCTTTTTAATGAAACAAACAAACGCTATCATTATCCCTTTATTAACTGTACAAATTGTGGGCCTCGTTTTACCATTATTAAAGATTTACCTTACGACCGACAAAACACAATAATGAACGAGTTTAAAATGTGCAATAGTTGCAAGCAAGATTATGACGAAATCCGCAACCGACGCTTTCACGCACAGCCAAATGCTTGCTTTGAGTGTGGACCAGCTCTATTTTGGAATCCTTCCTCAAAAATACAAAATAGCCTTTATGCAAGAGACATATCGCAATCCGATGAAATTATTAAAGCATGTGCAAACGCGATCAAAGACGGAAAAATTGTTGCCATTAAAGCTCTTGGTGGCTGGAATTTAGCAGTAGATGCACGCAACGCGCAAGCTGTTGATGAGATTCGCACTCGCAAAAATCGCCCACACAAACCTCTTGCTGTTATGATGGGCAGTCTTGATACTGCAAAAAAATATTGTGACTTAAGCCAAGCAGAAATCAATGCCTTGCATAGCCCATATAAGCCAATTGTACTTGCAAATCTCAGAAAAGTTGATCCTAAGGCAACAAAAGAAATTGCCAAAAACGTAGTCTGTGGACTTTACAAACTTGGAGTAATGCTTCCAAACACGCCCGTTCAACACTTGCTTTTTGAACATATAGATTTTCCAGTTGTAATGACAAGCGCAAATGTTTCTGGTAATCCAATAATTTTTGACGAAGAAAAAGACATGAAAGAACTTCAACGCTTAAGTGACTGCCAGCTTGGAAACAACCGCCAAATTATTGCAGGTTACGACGACAGTGTGGTTCAAGTAATGTGCGATAACTCTTTACAAATAATCCGCCGAGCGCGTGGCCTTGCACCAGCTCCACTATCTGATGAAAATATAAAGGAACAAATTTTTGCAAGTGGGCCACAGCAAAAAGGGAATTTTTGTTTAGCTAAAGATGGACTTGCCTTCGTTTCTCAACATTTAGGACAACTTAACACCATTGATTCAATCAATAATTTTGAACAAGCATTTTATAGGTATGCTGATTTATTTGATGTTGAACCAAATGTTGTTGCTTGTGATTTGCACCCAGAATACGAATCCACCAAATTTGCAAAAAAATATGCACAAGACAAAAACTTGCGAATTATCGTGGTTCAGCACCATCATGCTCACATTTCATCTGTTATAGGCGAAAACAAGCTTAACGAACAGGTTCTTGGTTTAGCAATTGATGGGACGGGGTTAGGATCAAACAACAATATTTGGGGCTGTGAGCTAATGGAATGCACAAAAGCTAGCTTTAAACGATTGTGGAATTTACCATCATTTATGCTTCTTGGCGGAGAAAGTGCAATAAAAAATCCTGAAAAAATTGGCTTTGCTCTTCTTAAAAAATACAATAAAGATAAAAGCGACGAATATACTAACTTTATTAACAACATTGATGGCCTAGCAATGCTTGAACATATGTACAACCATGACTTAAATGCTTTTAGGTGTTCTTCTTTAGGTCGCCTTTTTGATGGATATGCTGCCATTCTTGGCCTTGTAAAAGATGTTACATATGAAGCACAGGCCGCAAGCCTTCTTGAAGCCGCAGCAATCAACGGCAACAAAAAGGCATATAATTTTCATAAAAAAATTGCTTCTTTACTAGTTGAAAAATGCATAGAAGCAAGCAACAAAACAGGAATAAAAAAACTATGCATTAGTGGTGGCTGTTTACAAAACCAACTACTTTACAAATTGCTACTCTCTGAAATTTCTAAAACAGATTTAGAGTTATTTTTAAATATAGATTTGCCCTGCAACGACGGCAATATTTCTTATGGACAAACCGTTGTTGCAAGTGCCATTTTAAATAGTCAAAACAACTAAAAGAAAAGAGCGAATATGTGTTTGGCAATACCAGGAAAACTTGAAAGTATTAATGAAAACAACACAGGTATTGTGGATGTTTTAGGTGTAAAAAAAGAAGTAGCTTTAGATCTTGTTCCCACTTGTAAAATTGATGACTTTGTACTTATTCATGCAGGCTATGCCATTGATATAATTGATGAAAAAAGCGCTCAAGAAACATTAGATTTACTTAATGAAATACCTGGGCTTTTAGATACAGAAATTGCAAAATATTAGGATAAAAGCATATGTCGAACATTCTTGATGAATTTAAAGACCCACAAAAATCCAAAGCTCTAATTGCCGAAATTCAAAGGCTTGCAGCTTCAGTTATGTCAAAAACAGATGAATCAATAAATATTATGGAAGTCTGTGGCACACATACGGTAAGTCTTGCACGTTATGGAATTCGCAATATCTTGCCCCCGCAAATAAAATTGCTTAGCGGTCCTGGTTGTCCAGTTTGTGTAACTGCTAACAAAGAAATTGATACAGCAATTGAGCTTGCAAAGTTGCCCGATACAATTATCACAACTTTTGGAGATATGATGCGCGTACCAGGAACAAAGTCTTCGCTTACGCAAGAAAAAGCACAGGGCGCAGATGTTCGCGTATGCTATAGTCAAATTGATGCTCTAAAAATTGCAAAAGAAAATCCAAACAAAAATGTAATTTTTATAGCTGTAGGATTTGAAACAACTACTCCCCTAACTGCAGCAACACTTAAACGCGCTAAGGCAGAA
>JAKSUU010000175.1 GCA_024408695.1 Coriobacteriales bacterium
TTCAGGAAAAATCTGCGTTTGTAAATACTTACAATTGTCTATGGCGCTTCGATAGTCGCATATACTTTGCCCGTTTAAAATTAGATTTTGCATGTCTACATTAGCATTAGTTTTTTTTATCCCAACTAAAGGACATACAATAAAAGCCTGATGGCCAGCATCTACCTCGTTACGTATTTTATCGAAAGCCTTAAACTTCATATTGTTATCTACAATTTGACAAGTTATTTTTAGATCTTTATTTGGGCGACTTTTCAAAAAACTAATCTGCATATCTCCATAAATACACAAAGCTAAAGATCGAGGAATAGGAGTTGCGCTGAGCATAAGATAATCACAAGAACTATTTTTGCGTAATAACTTTTCTCGCTGTTCAACACCAAAACGATGTTGTTCATCGATAACAACTAAACCTAAATCTTTAAATTCAACATTCTCGGAAAGCAATGCATGGGTGCCAAAGACACAGTGGATTTTACCGCTTTTAAGACCAGCTAAAATTTGTTTACGCTCATCTGCAGAAGTAGAACCAGTTAAACAAGCAAAACTTATTCCTGCTGCATTCAAAAGTTCTGCCAACTTTTCACGATATTGGAAAACTAGCAAAACAGTTGGTGCCATAACAACACACTGTTTGCCACTGTCACAGCAAAGAGCCAGAGCCAATGCAGCTAAAACGGTTTTGCCACATCCAACATCACCCAAAACTAAACGCTTCATATAATCAGAAGAGCACATGTCGGCTTTAATTTCGGCCAAAGCTGCGTTTTGATCATCGGTTAATGTAAAAGGCAAAGCTTTGACCATCGTATCAAATTTTGGAAAGCTTGATGCAATTGATGAACGCATTTGTGAATTCTGCAAACTATTATTCATCAAATATATTTGTAATTTTAATGCTTCTTCAAAGGCAAGTCGGCGCTTTGCTTGTTCACATAAATCAGAGCTAGGAGCAAAATGAACATAGCGCAGTGCATGCTTTTTAGACATTAATCTATATTTTTCGCGAACAAACGCTGGTAAATTATCATCAAGATTTGCAAAAGAATCAAGTTCGGAAGAAATAATGCTGCGAATCCATTTATTAGAAATGTCAGAATTAGTCCTATATACTGGAATAACCCCTTTATATGCATCCACGCCACTGTCTGCATCAAAAACTTCAAAGTGTTCGGGGGTAATTCGCTTGTAACCATAGTCAAACTTAACCATACCAAAAATAGCAATCGTTGCACCAGCGGTAATCATTCTATCTAGCCACGGTTGATTAAACCATGTAGCAATTATTATTCCGCTATCATCAACAATGCTTACTTCTAAAAGACGCATTTTAGGCTTTGGCTCTTTTACTTCAGCCTTATTAATTCTTCCGATTAAACTTTGTTTTTGACCAATCTGTGCATGAGAAATTTTTACTGGGTTAGACATGTCCACATATCTATATGGGTAATAAGTGACAAGGTCATAAATAGATTTTACGCCCAAGCGTTCAAATGCGCTTTTGCGCTTATCGCTTACTTTAGTAGCATTTTCTATTGATTTATAAAGGCTAGAATCTAACATAAAGACATCCTAGCATCACTATTTGCACAAGAAAATAACATGTGCGAAAGATAACAAAACTCGCACTATTCTAAAGAAAAAATGAGTGGGTATAAGGGCTGAAATCCTCTGTGCGCATCAACGAATAAATCTGGATACTTTTCTTCAATCTCGTCACAAATTGCCTTAAAGTCTTTTTCTTTAAGATCTTTACCGGCAATTAAAGTAAGTGTATCTTTGCCAGCTGCGTGTTCATCTAGCATGGAAAATAAGACCTCTTTAACCGTGCGTTTAACAAAATCTAAAGAACCATTCAAAAGACCAATGGCATCATTTTTCTTAATTGATTCACCAAGAGCAGTTTGAGATTTTTTAATTGCACGAGTAATTTCTCCGCATACCAAATTTTCAATACACTCACCCATAGCTTGAAGGTTAGCATCTAAATCTTGTCCTTCATCAAAACCAAAAATAGCGCTAATTGTAGCACAAACAGATTTTGTTGGAACAACTTTTGCAGGAATATCGAGTGTATCAGCAGCTGTATTAGCAGACATTACAATATTTTTATTGCTTGGCAAAAATATTACACTTTGTGCTTTAGTAAGATTAGCAGCAGCAATTAAATCGCTGGTCGACGGATTCATGGTTTGTCCACCACTAACAACTACATCAACACCCATGGTGTGTAATAGCTCAACAATACCCTTTCCACTAGCAACCGCAACCAATGCAATTTTTTCATGTAGAGCCTCAGCTTTATTTACAAGAAGTGAATTTTTTGACTTGCGAGATCTTTTATCTGCAGTGTCATCTCTTTTTCCAAAAAAGACACGTTTTTGGCTTTGAACTTTATCCCCTGCGGTAATGCTATCTGCCTCTTTAGATTCGCCAGAAATACTTTCCTCTTCTGCAAGTCTATCAGCTCTTTCTTGGCTTTCTAGTTTCATATTATGAACAAAAACTTCACTAATTTCGCCTTTGTCGGTCATATAAGACAGAATTTGGCCAGGATTATCGGTATGGACATGAACTTTAAAATCGGGATGACTTCCAACTAAAATTTCACAATCACCATTCTTTGATAAATACTTTTTTGCGTAGCTAATTTTGATTGTTTCACTATGAAGTAAAAATTCCGTGCAATACTTATATTTTGATCCAGCCCAATCGTTTACTTGTTCAATTGCAACCGATGCACTTGCGCCAACTAAACTTTCGCATTGTTTTAACATGTTATCGCTACCACTAAATGCGCTTACAAAACCAACAATCAAAAGTGTAAGGCCAAATCCACCGGAATCAACAACACCATTTTCCGTTAAAACGGGTAGAAATTCTGGAGTGCGCGCACAGGATTCATAAGCCTCATTT
>JAKSUU010000176.1 GCA_024408695.1 Coriobacteriales bacterium
GTGCGGGACCCGTACCACCGTTGGCATCGTATTTTACTGTATACATATTTGCCACGCAGTGGGCATAAAGTGTGACGATAGCGTCTTGGGTAGCGCTAAGGTTTTTGACGCTTTGACCTAGGTCGTATTCGGTGCCTGTGCCATCTGGTGCGGTGTTCCAATGCATAAGTGTAAAGCCTGTTTTGGACATTCCGCTGCCATCGCTTAGTGCTTGTTCTTCATCATAAGTGAATGTTTGTGGGCTTTCCGTGCCAGTACCGCCATTTGCGTCATATTCAACAGTAAATGTTACTGCGTGCCAAAAAGCTTCGAGCTCATTGATGTTTTTTGTGACTATTGTGTCGCTTGTAACAACATTGCCATCTTGGTCTTTCCAAACATCAAAAATGTAACCCTGTCTTGTTGGAGTTTCAAGCGCATCACCGAATGGCTCTTCGATTGGCACTCTTATCTCTTTTGTGTGAGAGCCATCTGAAAATACACCTTCGCCTGCTTTTAGAATAACGTTGGTGCGTTCTTTTGCTTCTTCAACTTTTACACTAAAATGAAGCTGCGCGCCGTTATCTGCAAAGGTCAAGGCTTCGTCTGCATCTAATCCTGAGATGTCATAAGAGACAGCCTTTTGCTCGTCAACTGCAAATTCTATTGGATTTGGCGTGTAAATGCTGGCTACCTTGTCATCGACATGGGTTTCGCCTTCTATTTGTGCTTTTAGATTTAGGGAACTGTCGCTTGGAATACCGTGGCCTGGATCAAGCGTAACCTCGCTTGGTATGATTGGGTCTTCACTTTCATTTTTAAGGTAGCCGTCTTCAATTTTAATTGTTCCGTCGTCATAAACATAGGCCTTGACAGAATCTGGGGCACCCGCTTGCACATCGGCATTAGCTGCAGTAATTGACAGCGTGATAATCCCTGCTGTTAAAAAGAGCGTTGCAAAAAGCATTGTGAAGAGTAGGAGTTTTTTTGAAGTTGGACGACTTTGAACAAGATGTTTACCAGCATAAGCCCAGTTGCGAGCAAAATAACTTGAAGCTGCACCAGCAAGTAATGTTAGGAAGGCTAACGCAATAAGCAAAAAACCCAGCACATCCCCAGTATTTGCCGATAAGCCAACGGGGGCTTTTGCAAACTCAATAGTTGTTTGAGTTAGGGCTGCTACTGTTTCCAACTTGCCTCTTTCTTGTTACGGGCAAAAGTAGTGGTTTTTGACAACTTCTGCTATAAAATCTCTTTTTTGTCAATAAATCAAAATTGCAATCGGCAGTTATAATTACCGTTAGGCTAGTTATAATTGCTAATATAATTATTATAACTTTAATTATTATAAAAAAGTGATACGGGCATAAATTTGGTAAAGTGTTATTTTTTTGCGAGAAAAAAACGCTACGATAGCGGTGACAATGGTGCTATTTGTCGAGCAAGGCTTGAAAATCTGCAATTGAAATATTTAAGGCCTTAGCCACATCTTCTATAATTGAATAAACTTCCTGCCTTAAAAAAAGATTTTTGGGTACCGTCCCCAAGAATCATTCATCCCGAGAATCATTCGTCGCCGAGAAGCAAAATCTTCCTCTATTTTTTATATGTCGATGGGGTCAGAGTCAAAATTACAAGTATAGTTTCCACACTGCGGACATTGATCGTTTTTGGAATCAAAACCAGAAACTTCTGCCCAGCTTACCGTAGCCCATTTGAAGCCACAACTTGAACACTCAGCAGACAAAAAATAAACGGTTTGACCGCCTGAAGTTTTCTTAATCTCTTCAATCTCTTCTTCTGTCATTGGCTCAAATTTACTAAGATCAATCATAATTTGCCTTCAAAAAATAAATTGCTATTTTTATCATAAGAAAAAAAATTACGAATAAAGTTATTCAAAATGTTGATTAACGAAGACCAGGATACAAATCTATGACTTCAGCAATAATCATATCGCAACCATGGTTTCCGCAAATTGGTGGTTTGTAATCTGTTTTTTTGGCGTAGTTACCCTTCCACTGTGCTTCTTGCAAGCATCCATACACTGGACACTTAAAGGTAGTGTAGCACCCTGTGTCGTCACTAATGTAAGCTCCACCCGTAGGCTTTTCTAAATCTTCTGGACTTAAATTTTCTGGTTTTTTCACATCTGTCATTTTTCTTTCCTTTCTCAAACTTTAAAACCGTCCAACAGTGGTTGTAACCCTAAAAAAAATAATAACTGCACCTGTCCCTATTATTATTTCAACGTACGAAAAATAATATATAGAAAGTTATTGAAAATTTGAATTTATAAATTAACCATTATATTCTTCGACATAAGCAATAACCATATCCACGCCATCGCTTGGGCATTTTGGTGGATTGTAATTTGTTTTATTGCTGTAGTCACCCTTCCAAACTATTCCTTTTTCGCAACATGCCACTGGACACTTAAAATGAGTGTAGTAAATTGGCTCACAAGAGGAACCTGCTCCTCCCGTTGTTTTTTCTAAATCTTGCGGACTTAAATTTTCTGGTTTTTTCACATCTATCATTTTTCTTATCCTTTCTCTAACTTTATCTCTGCCTAATTCTGCAATGTCACTTTTGCAACATTATCAAATACCATATCTGCGCCACGAAGTATCAACGACCTAATTGCCAATACTCTTTTCTAACTGTACAAATAACCATATCCGCACCACAATGAGAACATTTTGGGGGATCGTAATCTGTCATTTTGGAGTAGTCACCCTTCTTGAGCGAACCAACCGAGCAACTCGGGCATAAAAAAAGAGTAGAATACACTGGCTCGTCCAACGGGGTCAGCCCACCCGATGCCTTTTCTAAATCTTGCGGACTTAAATTATTAAGGTTTTTTTCATCTATCATTT
>JAKSUU010000177.1 GCA_024408695.1 Coriobacteriales bacterium
AGAATTTTTTGGCGAAAGTGCCAAATATTTCCATTCTTAAAATAGTTGACGTAAAGCCGTCACGTTTTATTTAATCCCAAACGTCCAAGTCTTTTCTGGATGTTCTTTCATAGAAAAAGTAAAGTTACATGCTTTCATATCAAAAACACAGGTATGCAGTGTTATCCATATCCCATCTGGATTAGTACCAGTTTTTAGCATTTCCGCAGTTGCAGCAGCTGTTTCTTCACCAGCTTTTTTAAGTT
Source organism: Coriobacteriales bacterium (assembly GCA_024408695.1). Classification (GTDB taxonomy): domain Bacteria; phylum Actinomycetota; class Coriobacteriia; order Coriobacteriales; family QAMH01; genus JAKSUU01. Next base: position 246 of record JAKSUU010000177.1, read on the forward strand.
TAGCTTTATTTTCTGGAGTATTATAATTTGATAAAACAATAGGGTTGTCAGCATCATCTTTAGTTATACCAAAATGGTCAGAATAGCAATAAGGCTCAAGGTTTACATCGCTTGTTTTTGTGTAATAAACCTTTTCCATTAATTTAGCCATATTCTCGCTGGATGTAGCCATTGATTTATTATCTGTTAAGATCTGAAGGCGCTCGATGCCCATGCCGTTATCTGTTCCGCCTTCAACACCAAGATAATAGTTAGTCAAAACTTGCTTGTCTTTTTGAACAACAACTTTATTGTTAATAAATTCAACTACATATGTATCTTGCGAATCTGCAATCATATAATGAACTTCATAGCCAACTTTATTCATTTGTGCCCAGTCCCAAGTGTTTGAAATATTATACTGGTCTAACATATCAACAGCTTCTTTTGCAGTTGCTGCTTTGTCAAGTAGAAAGCGTCCGATATTTAAAATGTTTAAGTCTGGTTTACCAGGATTTGTACCTGTCGTAAGTCCTATATCTTTTGCGGGTGTAACATTTGATTCAACAACAAGACCTTTTTCATTTATGCCATCAACAATTGCAAAAGGCATCAAATTAAAAGCTGCATCTCCAAGTTCCTTTTTTGTAAGATTATCTCCATCTAAAATCATTCCACAGTTAAAAGAACCAACGCTAGCATAACGACCATCTTTTGCTGTTGTGTGAACTATAACTTCAGCGCTGTCTCCGTAAGGCACATCAAAATTACGTCCTACATAATTGTCGTTGCGAACACTGGAGCATCCAGCTCCGTTTCTTGTCTTTGAATAATTTTTAAGAGAAAAGACACCTTCTTCACTTTTTTGGTTGCCATAATTTACATCATAGTCGCTGTATGTGACTTCATATAATCCGTCTGCAACTTTCTTGTAAACACCTTCTTGGACTTTTTGTTCGCCACATCCCGCGATCGTAAATGCCAAAGCAAGTGATGCAACAAGTGCAATTGAAGTTACAATAAATTTTTTCATAATTACCTCATTGATTATATATAATTTCTATTATACAATATTATATACGGTTAATGAAAGGTACTTTTCATGAAAAAATCAATTGGAATAATCTTGTTACTAACTGCAACCTTGGCTATGAGTTTTGCACTTGTTTTTGCCAGTGGATGCGGAGAAGACAAAACTGCCGACCTTGTAGTTTATGGAAACATCTATACTGCAGAACAAGATAATGGTGGCATGGCAGAAGCCTTTGCTGTAAAAGACGGTAAATATGTTTATGTTGGCGACAAGCAAGGTGCAAAAGCCTATGTTAAAGAAGGCAAGACAGAGGTTGTTGACCGTACAAATGAAGGCCTGATTATCCCTGGCGCAACAGAAGGTCACAGTCACTATTTTGGTGTTTTTGGTGCTGGTGCGCAACTTCCTGCTCATGATTGTACTTATAAAGAAATGCTTGAGGTTATAAAAGAACAAGTTCAAACACAATATATTAAATTCTTTACAACATGGGGTTGGAAAACAAATGAACTAGTTGCCGATAGAGATGCAGGTAAAAACTTTGCAGAAGAAATTGAACAAGTAGCTCCTGGTATCCCAGTTGTTTTGCTTGACAATTCTGGTCATTCTGCTGTTTGCAATACTACGGCTTTAAAAAAGGCAGGACTTTTAGATAATCCTCAATTACGTGGTGCAGAAATTTATCTCGATAAAAATGGAAAACCATCAGGATTTGTTTCTGATCAGGGTGTGGGATATCTTTCAGAAACTGCAATTGGCGATGCGCTTAGCGTCGAGCAAAGCAAAAAAGCTTGCAAAATTGCTATGGATACTCTTCTTAAGCAAGGCTATACAAGTGCTTTAGATGCATATATTAACCAGTTTAGCGAATCATCTCTTAGCAAAGCTTTAAATGAGATGGACAAAGCTGGTGAGCTAAAAGTAAATGTTGCGTCATGCTATAACCTTAAAAGTTATGATGCAGACAAATATAAAGAAAAGGTTGACCATGTAGCAGACCTTAACAATCAATACAAAAGCACGCACTACAACCCCGCTTTTATAAAACTTTTTGCAGATGGTGTTGTTGAATCTAAAAGCGGATGGATTAGCGAGGAATATAAGAACGCAGAAAAGGGCAAAGAGCATGGCAACATAATTTGGGAGCCTCAAGAATTAAATGATTTAACCGCATATGCAAATAGTAAAGACATTTTAATTCACACACATTCATATGGAGATATGGCTTGCAAAACAATGATTGAAGCGTGTATATATTCGAATAAAGAGAATGGCAAGGAATATAGAAATTGCATTGGACACGCACGCAATATTCAAGCAGAAGACAAAAAACGAGCAGCAGAAAATAATATACCAATAGCTGAAAACTTAATGTGGCACGCTGATTTTGATACTTCTACTCCAGAGGGCAAGGCTCAACAAGATGCCATGCTTAGTCGAATGTCGGAAGATCTTTACTTTAGTGGTTATCCAATGAAATCCTTGCTTGATGCAGGTGTAACCATGAGCTCTTCTACTGATGCTCCTGCGGCTGCAACTATTGAA
>JAKSUU010000178.1 GCA_024408695.1 Coriobacteriales bacterium
AACACGAAATGAGAGAAGGGAAAGCTTATGTCTAACACAGCATTAGTTCAAACACGCGTTGATCCTAAAATAAAAAAGAAAGCAGAAACAATTTTGAATGAAATAGGTTTAGATTTTCCAACAGCAATAAGAATGTATCTTATCAAAATATGTCAAGTGCAGGGCATTCCTTTTGATATGTGCGTATACAACGAAGAAACTTTAGAAGCAATGCAAGAGGCCATACAAATTGAAAACGATCCTAATGCTAAATCATATAATTCTTTATCCGAAATACTAGATGAATTAGGACTTTCGTAAAATGAAATACAAATTAAGGTATACCAAAAAATTTTCAAATGATCTTAAAAGACTTAAAAAACAAGGAAAATCATTTGAAAAATTAGATGCAGTTACATCAGCTTTAACAAACGGACAAAAATTAGATAAAAAATACAAAGACCACGCATTAACTGGAATGTATAAAGGTTTTAGAGATTGTCATATAGAGCCCGATTGGATTTTGATTTACAGAAAGAATAAAACAACCATTACTTTGACACTGATGCGAACTGGAAGCCACTCAGAACTTAAAGTTGATTAAACTTACTTATTTAATATTTTTTATAATTGAATTATTTGTCACAGATGCATGAATTGCATTAAAGCCCTGGAAAAGTGAGGTCTTTATATTTGGTATATTTTTCTTGAATTTCTGATTGCCTATCAAAAAAATCTTTACGCGTGTGGATGATTTCGTTTAAATGTTCCGCGCGAGCATTATTATTGTTGCGGTCGCGCATAAGGCCATTTTCAGCAAGTTTAAACTGCCACGCGCCTGTTTCGTTCTTGACTAAATCGCCACCTGTTCCGCACACTGCACATTCCCAGGGAAACTGTATGCCGTCCCAATGAGCTTCACCCTTAAAAACAAGGGCAGAATGACAATTTGGACAAAGCCCTCTGTCTGGCTCGCCCAGCCATCTACGCTGGTCAACTGGCGTGTTAATTGCTTTAATTAAATTTTGCCCAAGTTTATGAGCACGAAGAAGCTGATCTTTATGCAGTAAAACATTGCCAGGGCGACCATTTTGCGTTGCCATCATAGAATCAATAACTTGAATGGACATCGTAAACATTGTTGCGCCCATTGTCTCGAGTGTAAGAGTTTGCCAGTCATGACAAGATCCACCAACTGCAATTAAGCCTCCGCAGAGATGTGGGTCTTTTTCTACTGCTCCAATCTCTAACAAAAAAGCAAGCTCATATGCTAAAAATCTCTGTGCAAACTTAAGGTAAAGAGCACTTGGAGCCAAATCATATGTGGGCGCAACCATGATAACTGCATCGCATGTGTACATTTCCATGACAATTTTATCGAGCTCATCTTTGTCTTTAAGAACGCAGCCATTGTATTTGTCTTGCTTGCCCATCGCAACATTGCCCATCTGCATTGTACAGCCTTCGCAACCTGTGCAATGTTCAATGTGAAAGTCAAATAAATTAATGAGTTTTACCTGAGCGCCAGCGTCTTGGCATGCAAGCAGCGCCTCTTTTGCAAGAATTTCACCGTTGCCACCTTTTCTGCCGGCACAAATCGCCATGACTTTCATAGTATATTCCTTTTTAGAATTATGGGGTATTTAAAATTGGGCTATTGTCTTCTACCTCAATTGGTTTGCGGTCAGGCGCCTGACTAGTTTTTCGCAAGTGGAGAAGGCACCTTATACGCGCGAGCTTGATATTCACGATCAAGGTCATAAAGCCCTTTTGGATCCTTGCCAAAAAGCTTCATTTGACTAACCATTGAACTGGCGTTGTCCTCTTCTTCTTGTTGTTCTTCAATAAACCAATCTAAGAACTTCATTGCGCGGTAGTCTTTTACTGCGTCGGCGGCGGCATAAATGTTATTTATTAAACCAGTAACAAATTTTTCGTGCGCAAGGCCTGCTTCTAATGGCTCAAGGAAGTTTTTGAATTTTTTATCTGGCTGCGGTATTGCCTCTAGCCTGGCCTTTTCGTCGTTTTCATGAAGATAATTACGAAAAATTAGTGCGTGGTCGCGCTCTTCTTGAGCTTGAATTTCGTACCAATTTGCAAAGCCGTTCAAGCCGTTTTCTTTGTAATAATCTGCAAATTGCAAGTAAAGATAGGCGGAATATAATTCTTTGTTGATTTGGTCATTCATTAGCTTGTAAACTTTTTTATCCATTGTGACTCCTTAAATAAAATGTTGCTTATATTTTATCATTAATGAATCATTTTTGCATTGATACTCTACGGTTTTATGGTTACGCTTATTTTTCAGTGAGAAAAAAGTTGGCTGCAAAAAAAAGGGTTTGAACTTTGAATTCGCACGAAAAGGTAATTTTTAGGTGCGCAAAATTTACACGAAAAGGTAATTTTTAAAATTAACGATTATTTTTGCCTATAAGAAAAGATAAACTTTAATTATTTGCACCGAGATGTTTGCGTTGGCGTTGTTGCTGGCAGTTATTATTGCCACAATCCTGCTTGTTTTCACAATTGCGCTGTCTTATCTGTGGACAATTTGAAGTATTTTGTTCGTCATCAGAAGCTGAATCTGCATCGCGCTGGCATGAACAAGTACAATCCTGTTGACAAATGCAATTGCAACCTTTTTGACAGCACACGCAATTGCAATCATTCTGACAACAGTCGCCACAGCAATTTTGACAAACACAACAATTATTATCCTCATTAGATGCTTGCGCATTAAAAGTTTGGCCAACAATAAATAAAACTAAAATAACAAACACTATAAAAATGATTGATGCTATAAATATATTGCGTTTAAAG
>JAKSUU010000179.1 GCA_024408695.1 Coriobacteriales bacterium
GCCCAATCATAAACTCTGTAACTCGCACCTTAAAGGCCTTAGCGGCAATAAAATGCCCAAGTTCATGGATGAGGACAAGAATAATCAGGACAACAAGTCCCCAAAAAATTGTAAGTAGAGCATCCATATATACTAAGTTTCTTTCTTCAGATTATGAGGCACAAATAACTTACGACGAAATTTCCAATTTGCTTGCATATTCACGAGTTGATTTGTCTATGTCAAGAATCTCTTCTAAACTTGCATAATCGCGAATAGGCAAATAACTAAGAGATTTTTCTACAATACGCGCGATATCACTAAATTTGCACTCACCTGCCAAGAACTTAGCTACCGCAATTTCGTTGGCCGCATTCATAATAGCAGGAGCACATTTACCAGTTTTTGCAACTTCAAGTGCAATTTTTAGACATTCAAATTTTTCTAAATCTGGGCGTCCAAAATTCAATTGCAAAATTTCGTAAAAATCCAAAGCATGCGAGTTATCATAAAAGCGTGGAGCATTTTTATAATCTGTGGTAGCAAGGTGAATTGCAAAAGCAATGGGCGTGGTCATTGAAGGGGCACCCAATTGTGCAAGATAAGCTCCATCCACAAATTCAACCATAGAATGAACAATACTTTGAGGATGAATAAGAACTTTTATTTTATCTGATGACACATGAAATAGATGGCATGCCTCAATTACCTCAAGGCCTTTATTCATCATAGTAGCGCTATCAACAGAAATTTTTGCTCCCATATTCCAAGTAGGATGAGCCAGCGCTTGCTGCGGAGTAATGTTTTCAAAATCAGCAGCGCAATATTCATCGCCGCGAAAAGGGCCACCCGATGCTGTAAGCCAAATATTTTTAAGAGTATCTAAATCATAACCAAGCAAACACTGATAAATTGCACTATGTTCGCTATCTATAGGAATAATATTTCCAAGAAAATCGGAAATATTAGGGAAAAATACATCAGTGTTCTTGCCTGCCATCTTTTGCGATAGAGGGATTAAAATGTCCCCTGCAACCACTAAAGATTCTTTGTTAGCCAAAGCTAACTTTTTACCAAGTTTTAAACATTCATAAGATGGCTCAAGCCCAGCACAACCACTTAATGCATTTACACAAACATCAAAGTCAACCGCTTGCAATAATTGCAACACTGCATCTTGACCAAAAAATACTTTTACATCATCTTCTAATTGGGCAAGAGAGGTATGATTTTTTAAGTTTGCATCACAAACTGCTAAAAATTTAACATCAAATTCAATGGCCTGTTTAACCAGCAACTCAATATTTGAAGAACATGACAAGCCAACAATTTCGATAAACTCTTCATCCTTGCAAACTTCTAATGTTTGTTTGCCTATAGACCCTGTAGAGCCTAAGACTAAAATTTTATCAGCGCAAAATTCCGGAAGTGTAATTTTTGTCATAATATGCCTAAAACACAAATCCAACTAAATTAAAAACATAAGGAGCTATTGCAATTAACGCATATGCGACAACAACAGCAAAAATAACGGAATCATTGCGATCAAGAAGACCACCATGTCCAGGCATTAGGTCACCAGAATCTTTACAATTAAAAGAGCGTTTAATGTGCGATTCGCACAAATCGCCAATAATTGCAACAATGCTACAAATTAGACCACAAATTGCAGCATACACAAGCCCAAATCCACATCCTGGATATATAGTTGGAATCAATAACCATACCAAAATCCCAACGATTATTCCACAAATTACGCCTTCCCATGTTTTTTTTGGAGAAATTTTAGGCATAAACTTATGTTTACCAAAAGCACTTCCACCAAGATAAGCAGCAATATCATTAAGCCACACAATGCCAATAACACCCCACGCAACAAATCCGCCCCAAATACCTTCATATGTGGTACGAATTAGAATCAATGCAGAAAGCATTAAACCTGTGTAAAAAATTGAAAACAAAGTAAGGCTAGCGTCAACAATGCTATCTTTTTCATCGCCAACAAATTTAAGCATAATAATAACGCCAGAAACAAAGCAAACGCCAAGTGCAAAAGGTAAAACCGTTGGTCTGCCAAGCAAAATCGCGACCCCTACAGCACTAGGAATCAAAATTGCGGTACCTGTACCAATCACAATATAGGTTTTATGACCTGCGTTGTTGGCCATTCGTAAAAATTCATAGGCACAAAGACCAGCTACAGCAGCAACAACCAAAACCGTTGTGTACCAGCTTATAAACAAACACGCTGTAACTATAGCTGCATAAATAATGCCAGGAGCTGTGCGTTTTGCAAGATTTTTTACATTAATTGCCAAGGAGTACGCCTTTCTTATTGATATCGCAAGTGTAAATCACAGCTTTCATCGCTCTACCCTATTTTACGTTACCAAACCTGCGGTCGCGCCGACCATAAGCAAGCAGGGCATCGAGCATTTTATAACGATCAAATTCTGGCCAATACAGCTCACTTACATAGATTTCGCTATATGCAATTTGCCAGAGCATAAAATTAGATATGCGCATTTCGCCACTAGTTCTAATAAGCAGGTCTGGATCAGGCAAATTTGCAGTATAAAGGTGTTTTTGAAACAATTTTTCGTCAATGTCAGCAGGATCAACTTCACCATTCTTTGCAAGTTGAGCAAGTGCTTTGCAAGCACGTAAAATTTCATCTCGACTTCCATAATTTACAGCGATTGCAAGCACCATCCCCGTATTTTTAGCACTGTCTTTCTGCGCTTTTTTAAAAATGGATTTTGTTGCAAGCGGCAGCGCTCCAATCTCTCC
>JAKSUU010000018.1 GCA_024408695.1 Coriobacteriales bacterium
AATTTATTTTCCTATTCCTGCAACAAATTTATTTTTCATATTGGAAATTGCTTCCTTGGAAGATTTAGAGTCGCCAGCGTTAGGCTTGGCAGATGTTTGTTGTGCTTCTGCCAATACCTTTGATTTAGATTCTGCATCTAAGAATTCCAAAGCATCATCTTTTTGTTTCTCCATCTTTTGAGTAAAGCCAGATGAACCAGAACGCTTTGTAGTAGATTTAATGGAAGCTTTTGGGTCTTTAGCAGGTTTAATTGGATTATCATCTACTTCATCAAGGTCTTCATTGAGCAACTCAAATGAAGAACGTTCTTGTTCAACTAAAATGTCCTCATCTTCATCTTCATCAGCTACAACTTTATCAAATTGTTCAGTTTTTTCTAACTCTTCACTATCATTTTCACTCTCTTCAAATTGAGAATCAATTTTATCTTTGAAATCAGAATTAATATCGAGTTTATCTGCAAGATCTTCATCTTTTGAAGTTTGAATATCAATTTCACCAGTTGCTTCAAGATCTTGATTGACATTATCGGTGTTATCTTCTATTGAAGTTTCTTCTGCAACATCAGTGTTATCTGAATCAATTTGTTCTTCTGCTTTTCCGCCAACAGGTAAGTCGGCAAACTTTGAACGTTTGACTGCAGTTTGGCTTTCTTCAGAATCTTCAGTTTTAACATTAGCACGCGCCTTAGCAGATGTATACCAACTAGGCAAACTTGATTCGTTTTTAGTTTCTGCTTGAACTTCTTCTAATTTTTCTTTTTGAATCTGCTCTTCTCTTTGAATACGCGCAGCATTATTAATTTCTGCTTGCTTTTCTTTAGTTAAAACAACTGGCTCAACCTTAGTTTCAATTTTGTGCTTATTACGATTATGGGCGACGGGTTCTTCCTCTGGCTCAACATCATCTGAAGGTGATTGAGGTTCTTGATCAAGTGCACCTTCTTCATCTTCAGAAAAATCATTATCTGCTATTTCTTCTTTATCTTCTTCAACACCTTTTGATGAGTGGCCCAAATTTAGATCTCCTGTTTTAGATAAAAACTCATCTTCATAATCGTCATCAATAAAACCGTTGTCTGACCTGGAAACATCAGATTCTTTTTCGACAAGACCAAGGTTTAAAGCTTCATTTTTGGCATCATAATAATCTGATTCATCGTCATAAACACGCTGAAACTTAGAAGAATCAGCAAATGCGCTTTCTGGATCGCTAGAAAAATCTTCAGAAATTTCTTCTAAATCAACAGAAGGATTATTAGAAATCTCTGCGGATTCTGGATGTAAAGCCATGGCTCTTGCTTCTGGATCAAAAATGCGTTGAGCTAAAGTAAGCATAACAGCATTTGCGGATGCATTTACATTAGCGCCACAAACATAGGGTAAAAACTTATGAGCTAAAACAAAAACAGCTAAAACTAAAAATGCTAAAGCAATAATAATCGATAGACACCAAACAACAATATCTACAACATCTGGCCAGGGAATAGGAAGCATTCGAACAATAAGCAAAACTAAAAGAAGGATTAAAGCATAAAATTCAAACTGACGAATTTTAGGATAAATATTTACAATGCCCCTTTTGGCTTCTAAATATGAACGAGGTGTGTCTACGTGAGAAACAAAAATAATTTTACGGCGGCGCCTGTCTTTTGCAAGTGAGGAAGGCACATATTTTGCAACAACATTTTGAGAAACTCCACGTTCAATAAGCTTTGATAAAACAGGTTTTTTAAATCTCTCGGTGCAATAAATTGCAAATGAAAGTATCAGAAAAATTATTGAAAGAGCATAAAAAGTTGTAGCAAGGCCACTAAATAAGAAAACAAAGCCACTACATGCAACTGAAAGAAAGGCAAGTAGATACGCAATTCCATATGGCCATCTTACACCGGTAGCAGTAGTAAATTCATCAATGCTAACATCGTAACCATAAGACTCAAGGCAGTCGTTTATATAGACGGCAGCTTCACGTTCTTCCTCTGTTCCAACTGGTCTGGGCCCTATTTCGTTAGACAACTTATCGACATGTGCTAAAAGTTCAGACATAATCTAATCCTCAAAAATTGCATAAAAAATATTTTACCTTAATTATGACTATTATATTAATTATTAATATAAATTAAGGTTGAAAGTGTGTTTTATATTGTAATTTAATTCTTGCAGACAAAGCTAGCAAAACTAAGACAAAGGCTAACAACACAGCTTATTTACTGGAGTGATGATTTTAGAATAAGTAAATACTATGAATTTTGCTCACGACTAAGCTGACGTGCTCTTTCTTTTTTTCGATCTACCTTGCCAAGTATTTTTTTGCGCATCCGAATAATATTTGGGGTTATCTCAACAAGTTCGTCATCATTAATGTATTCAAGAGCATCTTCAAGGCTAAACTCCTTAGGGGGAGTAAGAATAATTGCCTTATCTGAACCTGCGGCACGTTGATTTCCAAGCGCTTTTTGCTTACAGGGATTAACATCCATGTCTGCTTCTTTTTGAGCTTGACCAACAATCATTCCCTCGTAAACATCATCTCCGGGATTAATAAAAAGCGTGCCTCGTTGTTGCAAATTATCGAGAGAAAAAGCAACTGCACTGCCACTCGCCATTGAGACAAGTACGCCTTCTTTTCTCATAGAAACATCACTTTTATAAGGTCCATATTCCAAAAATCTGTGTGCAAATAAAGCTTCACCGTGACTAACATTTAAAATTTTTGTACGCAATCCCATAATGCCACGAGTTGGAATCTTGAATTCCAAAAAACTTAAGTCGTCAACATTCTCCATGTTAACTAATTCTCCACTGCATGTTCCAAAAAGCTCGATAATTTTTCCAGAATATTCACTTGGAGTTTCAACCTTTGCTTCTTCAATAGGCTCAAGAGTTTGCGTTCCCTGCTTTTTAAACAAAACTTGCGGACGGCTAACTTCAAATTCAAAACCTTCACGACGCATGCTTTCCATAAGAACAGAAATATGAAGAATTCCGCGCCCAGCAACCTCAATTCCACTTTTATCTTCAAGTTCTTGTATACGCATTGAAATGTTTGATCTTGCCTCGTGCATAAGTCGTTCTTTTAATTGACGACCGCCAACAATATCGCCATCTTGACCAACAAGTGGAGATGCTGATGCACTAAAAACCACACTTAGGGTAGGCTCTTCAACTTCAATGCTTTCTTGAATTATGGGATTTTCAATGTTGGTAAGGCAATCGCCAATGTCTGCATCTTCTATACCTACAACAGCAACAATGTCACCAGCACTTGCTTCTTGAACTGGCTTTTTGTCAAGCCCAGTAAAGGTGTAAATCTCTTTTATATAAAGATTTGAGCGGGCAGCATCGCCATTTTTAACTAACAGAATTTCATCACGACAATTAAGTTTGCCACTAAAAATGCGACCGGTAGCAATTCTACCAACATAGTCGTTATAATCAACACTACAGACCTGCATGCTTAACGGTGCGTTTTCATCATCTTTTGGAGGCAAAACGTTATTTAAAATGAATTCAACCATTGGTTTCATATCGACTTTTTCATCGCTAAGCTCATTAATTGCATAGCCGTTTGCCGCACTGGCATAAATTATAGGAAAATCAAGCTGTTCGTCGTTTGCACCAAGTTCAAGCATTAGATCAAAGACTTGATCAACCGTTAAATCTGGACGGCATCCATCGCGATCAATCTTATTTATGACAAGAAGGATTTTAAGATTTAGTGCAAGCGCATGTTTTAAAACAAAACGAGTTTGAGGCATAGGCCCTTCAAAAGCATCAACGAGCAAAAGCGCGGCGTCTGCCATTTTTAAAACACGCTCGACCTCGCCACCAAAATCTGCGTGGCCTGGTGTATCTATAATGTTAATTTTTGTATTATTGTATGTAACTGCAGTATTTTTGGAAAGTATGGTAATGCCACGTTCACGCTCTTGATCATTAGAATCTAAAACACGTTCAGCAACATTTTGATTTTCTCTAAAGGTTCCAGACTGTTTTAATAATTCATCGACTAATGTGGTTTTACCATGATCTACGTGAGCTATAATAGCAACATTTCTAAGATTATTTGACATTTTAAACCCTTGTTGTTTTGAAATTTTTATTGGTTTTTCAACAAATACCGTTAAAAAATTTTAAAGCAAAAAAGAATGTTTTTAATAAATTTTGTAAAAATATAAGGATTTGTAATAAAATGATATTTTGCAAATGCGCGGTATTACCTCAGCTGGATAGAGGAGCTGACTACGAATCAGAACGTCGGGGGTTCGAATCCCTCATACCGCGCCAATCCCTTATTCTTATTCAAATATGTTTATGATAGATTTTTGTCAGGTTTTGTGAACTAGAGATGAAAATTTCGGTAATCGTCAATAAAAAAATCGCAAATTTCAATTAACTCGTCTTTGACCTCCGCTTTTGGCTCATCAAAAACTCCTATTGTATAAAAGCCGGCTGATTTAGCAACTTGAGCAGCAGGAGGCATATCTTCAAAAACAACGCAATCTTTTGGATCAAAGGGCCCAAGTATTTTTGCAGCTTCAAGATACACCGTAGGTTCCTTTTTTCCATGCATGCACACTTCGTCACAAATGCAAAGAGTTTTGAAGTATTTAAGAATATCATGATTTTCCAAAGCTGGTGTTAAAAGTGTACGATTTAAAGAGGTAGCAATAGCAAGTGGATATTCAGCCTCATTAAGATCTTTAAGAAGGTCTTTTACCCCAAGTTTTAAAACTACATTTTCTGCGTAACTTTTAAGCGCCAAATCTTCCCATTCATGAATAATTTCATCCACGGTCAGTTCAATGCCAAAATTTTCTATTGTGTATTTGGCACCAGCTTCAAAACCCAAAATAGTCAAAATGTCCATATACTGTTCTGGAACTTTGATATTGTGCTTTTCACAAAATAAGCGATCAACTTCATGCCACACCCACCAGGTATCAGCTATTGTTCCATCAAAATCAAAAATAATCCCTTTGGGTTTTATGCCAATTGATGAAAATAGTTTTTGAAAATCTTCTTTAGTCATATTTATAATTACTTTTATATTTACCGAATATTTAAGAGAATTTAAATATTTGAATCTTCCTCCGCCGGAAAATCTGAATTTGTAGATTTATGCTGAGAGTCATTACTGTTAGTTATATTTGATGTATCTTGAGAAGCCAAATTTGCATCTTCAAGATTAGCTATGCGATTTTTATTATCTTGATATCTAATAGCAATTTCTTGTGAAAGAGTCGCAACTTTATCTCCTAATTGTGAAACTTCAATAGATAGGGTAAAAAGTTTAAAGAGTAAAGCACAGATTACGAATAGGAAAATAAAATTAGAAGCTGAGATAAACCCAAATAAGCTTGCTAACAATTCCGCAATTTGCGGAAATATTGCAAAAATAATTAAGATTATGCTAAAAACAATCCAAAATATAGCATGACCCATTTTTACTTTAGACTTACGAATTTTATAGCAAATCCATATGCAAGTAGCAATAGCAGCAACAATTAAAAGTATGCGTAGAACTAAACTCACGATAAATCTTCCTTTTTGCGAACTGCTTGAAAAATAAGAATTGAAAATAGAACATTAGCCATATACTTAGCAGAAATAGAAGCGTGATTGTAAGCACTTACTCCAGCGATTCTATCTCGCATTTCTACTTGAACCTCTTTCATGTTGACTCCACATTTAAGCAAATAAGCAAGGGTTTCTGGCTCTGGAGAATAATGAAAACTATAAGCAAACTTTTTTATCATTTTCTTATTGAAAAGACGCATTCCACTAGTAACATCAAATATTTTCTTACCAGTAGTTAACTTAATCGACGTAGAAATTAAATTGCTTCCAAACATTCTTAAAGAACGAGGTTTTTCTTTGTCAACAAATCTTGAACCAATAACTATATCTACACCGCTACTTTGCATTTCTGAAACAAGCTTATCAATGTATTCAGGATTGTGTTGACCATCACCATCAATTTGAATAGCATAATCATAACTATGAAAATTTGCATACTTCATGCCTGCACGAATAGCTTCGCCCAAACCAACATTTACGTGTAAATCTATATAATTAAATCTATTTTTTTCACAAATTTTTCGCGTATCGTCTTTTGAACCATCATTAACAATAACATAATCATAGGGAATGTTTTTTTCTTGAAGTTCAAAAACGACTCGCTCAATATTTTCTGCCTCATTAAATGCAGGTATGATAATTAATAAATTCATAATAATAAAGGTAATTCGCCACTATGTGTCTAGTGACGAATTACAAATTTAGCTATAGTTATTCAACAATTTCTGTTGTAGTACTTTCATCTTGTACATCAGATTCTGCATTTGCTGGATCTGTAATAGCTTCATCGGCAGAGTCGGCTAAAACTTCTTGATCTTGTGTAGTTGTATCTTCAGAAGCAGCTTCAGCTTCTCCGCTTACAGCTTCATCTTCGATACCCGCAACAGCGTTCAAAGCTTCTTGCATCATTTCAATGTCTTCTTCATCAGAGACAACTTTAACCGTAATAGTTGCACGAATGCCGCGATAAATGGAAATTGTAATGATGTGGTCTCCAGCCATTTTAATGGCTTTACCAAGATCGACCTTTTTGCGATCTACAGTAACACCAATTTGTTCAGAAACGGCATCGGCAATAATAGCAGTGGTTACAGAACCAAATAATTGGCCTTCTTCACCAACTTTAGCTGGAACAATAATAGTTTTGCCTTCTAAAGCTTCTTTCAGAGTAGCAGCATCAGTTGTACGGGCAAGTTCACGTTTTTCAATATTGTGACGTCTTTGTTCAAGTTGTTTAAGCTCGCCCTTTGTAGCTTCAACAGCAATTCTATTAGGGAACAAATAGTTAACGGCAAAACCATGAGCAACATCTACGACATCGCCTTCGCCACCCTTACCTTTAAGTTCTTGTAATAATATAACTTTCATAAGTTTAACCTTTCAATGTGTTTTGCTATGGCGCAAAACTGCTTACATATATGTACGCGCCTAAAATTAGCGGCGACCGCGTCTACCACCAGGGGTGCTTTGAACCTTTACAACAAAAGGCATAAGCGCCATAAATCTAGAACGCTTGATAGCATTTGCTAGTTGGTGTTGATGTTGAACACAAACACCAGTAACTCTACGTGTTTTTATTTTTCCACGTTCGGTTGTAAAACGTTTTAACAACTTTGTGTTTTTATAATCAATTTTAAAATCATCGTTGTCGTCATTTTCATGAACGCAAAAAGGGCATTTTTTGTAGAGTTGTTGCTGATTGTAATCAGCCCTTCTTCCTCCTCTTGGATTCATTTTCTTCTCCTAACTAAAATGGAACGTCATCTCCAGAAAATGTATCTGGAACTTGTGCATTAGAGACATTTTCAAATGATGTATTCTGATTTTGAACAGGCATATAGCCACCATCATCTGGACGTCTTTGGGACATAAATTCAATTTCATCAATTGTAACATCAACTTTGCTTCGGCGTTGACCTGTGGTTTTATCTTCCCAGGAACCATAATGAAGCTTACCTTCAATAGCTACCTTAGAGCCTTTCTTTAGATAGTTACTTACAGCTTCTGCACGTTTGCCAAACATTGTGCAATCAATAAAATTTGCATAATCTTCCCATTCACCGCTTTGGGCATTTCTTCTACGATCGTTAACCGCAACACCAATGTTTAAAACAGATGTACCATTTGGTGTTGTTCTAAGTTCTGGATCTCTTGTTAAGTTACCTGTAATTACCACTCTATTTATACTCATTTCTTATCCTTTCAAAATTTAAGCCTTAAGCGTGATTAAATAACGAACTACAGCGTCAGTAATGTACAAAACACGATCTAGCTCAGCAACGTTTGCCGGATCTAAACTGAATTCGATTAAAGTATAATCTCCTTCTGTAAGTTCGTTGATTTCATAAGCTAGGGCTCGTTTACCCCACTCATCTACGTTTTCGATTTTTCCACCTTGATCGGTAATTGTAGATTGAATTCTAGACATCAAAGATGCTTTATCTTGATCTTCGATTGTAGGGTCAACAAAAAACAATAATTCATACGCCTTCATCTTTCACCTCCTTATTGGTCTACATGGCTTCGAGTCTTAAAGGCACATGCTCGAAGCTAAAAAGGTCTATATAATATTACCACTCTCCTTTACTTTTTTCGAAAAAAGACCAACAATTTTATTCATACTGCCAACTAACCTATTGCGATTAAGATAAGCAATAAAGAATATAAGTCCAAGGATTAAGCTTGCAAAAATGACATAAACAATGTAAACACAAAAACTGGGTATATGCAAATTTTCAAAGGTTTCAACTAAACTTAAATGAAGGTTAGATGCCTGCAAAATACAACAATCAAATATATACGAAAGGATGTTTGCAAAATCATTGAAAATGGAAGATGATTTGCTTTTATTATCAATATATTCAAGTTGTTTACTCGTTATTGGCTCAAGCATCAAATCCTCACCAAATTCTAATTCTGAACTACTGCCGGGAACAACAATAGTATCATTTACCTGTGGACTAACATATGTAGGCAAAAGAGTAGCTTCTTCACTAAGTTTAGCTTCTTCAACTACAGTTGAAACTGAACTTAAGCCAAAAAGTGTAAATGGGTCTATATATTTTTTGTTGTCACGCAAACCCATGTGCAAATGAGAAGAATAACTTGATTTGTCACCGTTAGCCGCAAGTGTGCCAATATATTGTCCTTCGCTTACACTTTGCCCAGACTCCAAATTTAAATCGGAAAATGGCATTAATGTCAAAACAAGGCCAGAATTCAGCCTTATTGAAGCAGCGAGCATGGTCTCACCTTCTCCACCACCATTAAAAGCACTGTCACCGGATGGGACCAAACCACAAAAAGTAACTTCTCCACCAGCAGGTGCAAGAATTTTACTACCAGCATTTACAGCCACATCTACACCACAATGTTTGTAATTTACACCATCTTTTTCATATGTTGCACCAAATCCTAAAGACGCAACTTGCTGCGAGTTTGGAATCGGCCAAACACTAGCATAAGCAATATTTACTATTGGTGCACATGATAAAAAGAATAATAAGAATAAAAGGACGCTAAACATCAAAAAAATAAAATTTCTATACGCTTGAGAGGAGGTACAAGTGTTTGAAATTTTACCGGAGGCCAATAATTTAATGCTTTTAGCGTTTTGAAAAAATATTGTATTCATGCAGTATTCTCCTTTCCACTCCCGCAGCAAATACAACACAATTTTTTCATGTCTCGGCTAAAATTTCAATGAATTGAAATAAATTTAATTTAGGATTTTTAAAAATTTAAAAAAAATTAAATTAAAAACAAAGAATACTGAAACTAAAAAATTAAGTCTAAAAATTTGAATTTTTACCAAAACAATTCTAAAAAAATACTGAATTTTTAAGGAATTTTTTCTAAAAAGTTACAAAAAAAATCACCTTATACGCACAAAACTTGCAGTTCAAATAAAACTTTAACGTTTTTATTAAACAACAGTAAAAAGTATGAAAATTGTAAAATAAAGACAATTGCACTTCAACACAATGGCCACTGGCTATGACTTTAAAGTATGACAAATTGTGAAATAAAGATAATTGAATAAAATAATTTAGTCAACTATTTTATAAATACCATTATCTTTAATAATTTTATTTTCAGCAAGCTTTTGTAAAAGATATGGATAAGCAATGTGTTCTTGTTTATGAATTTTGGTTTCTAAGCTATCAAGATTATCATCAACATCAATAGGCACGGCTATCTGATGAAGAATTGGACCTTCATCATATACTTCATTGGCAAAATGCAAGGTAATTCCAGTAACTTTAACACCTGCATTAAATGCATCGTCTATACCATGTGCTCCAGGAAAACTAGGAAGTAAGGCAGGATGCAAGTTAATAATCCTATTAGGAAACTCAGATAACAAAACGGGAGATATCTTTCGCATGTAGCCTGCTAAACATATATATTCAACACCCATGGAATGCAACACTTCTGCTAAAGTTGACTCAAGTGCTTCTACATTCACATAATCTTGTGGCTTATATACAATTGTCTTAATGCCAAAATCTTTCGCCTTCTGAATTCCCTTTGCTTTATCGTTAGAGCTAACAACACACGATATTTTTGCATTCAGTTGGCCTGATGAAATAGCGTTTACAATGGCTACCATATTAGAACCAGTGCCAGAAATAAAAATCGCAATATTTAATGGCTTGCCTATATCTCTCTTTAAATAATCCGAATTAGACATACTCAACAACTCCAGAGCCTTTAACAATTTTGCCAATGTTATAAACGGCCTCTCCGCTGTTTTCTAAGCTAGTAGTCACAAGTTCTAGGTCTGCTTTTTTACAAATTACACACATGCCAATTCCCATATTAAATGTTTCTAGAGCAAGTTTTTGACTAATATTCGCCTGTTTGCAAACAAAATCAATAATGTCTATAGATGGCCAAGACCCTAATTTAATTTGAGCATTAGCATTCGAGGGCAAAACCCTGTCTAAATTATAAGTGATGCCTCCGCCTGTAATATGCGAAAACGCACATACACTAGGGCAGTCTAACAAAAGTTTCAAGAGAGGCTTTACATATATTTTTGTAGGGCTAAGCAGGGCCTGCATTAGGCTTTGTCCACTATTTAAAATACCTGTATCATTAAGCATATTAGAAGACATTTGTTCGATTACGGCTTTTCTTACCAAACTATAACCATTTGAATGAATTCCGCTAGAGCTTAAACCTAAAATAACATCACCAATTTCAACTTTATGAGAACCTAACATGTTGTCTTTGTCGACAACGCCAACGCAAAAGCCACTTAGATCATAGTCATTAGGCGCCATAACACCAGGATGTTCAGCAGTTTCGCCACCAATAAGGCTACAACTTGCCTGTTTGCAACCATCAGCAATTCCACTAACAATATCTTTAATTAGATTAGGGTCTACTTTTCCAATAGCAATGTAATCAAGAAAAAACAAAGGATGAGCACCGCAAACAACAATATCATTTGCACACATTGCAACAAGGTCTATTCCAACGGTATTATGGATATTCGACATCTGAGCAAGTTTTAGCTTGGTTCCCACACCATCTGTGCCACTAACCAAAATTGGATTTTTCATATCCTTAAAGCAAGACACATCAAAAAGCCCTCCAAAGCCTCCAATATCCCCAATAACTTGTGAGCTGTAGGTAGACTGAACTAAGGATTTTATTGCATCAACACTTTTTGCACCAGCATCTATATCAACACCGGCGTCTTTATAGCTAATTGATT
>JAKSUU010000180.1 GCA_024408695.1 Coriobacteriales bacterium
GCTTGAGTTGGTGGAGTACCTGTTGCATCAGTAGCGCCTTTAGCGTATGTAACAGTATGCTTTGTTGCTGCTTGTCCAATATTTACAGTAATAGAATTTATAAAAATATATTGACTAGATGAAAAAGTAATTGAACTAATTTCGGTTGGCTCATCATAAGTAAATGTTAAATCAGATGCTGTCGATGAAACGGAAAGCGCACCAATAGAATTAACATTCAAAGTTGCAGCTTTTGAGGAATTATACAAATAACAATTAACAACAAAAGAACTACAAGTAACAGAACCAGAATCGCTTAAACTAATAGTAAGGGATCCAGCAGTACCGCTTTTACCTAATCTTATTGAGGTTTTATTATCGCCATAATATGCATTGGTAATAGCCGAAAAAGGTTGTTCGTCTACATAGTCTGTACCTTGACTAATAACTGTTGATGCTCTTGTTGTAGCTGAAATTTGTGTATTACTATTAGCACTATTAGCAAAAACAATTTTATAACTATCTCCACTGCTTTCTTCTACCCATTTAGCATAAAGAGTTGTATTAGCAGATATATTAAAGGTTCCTCCAGCAGCATATGTTGTGCCACTTCCATCACTTGCCGTATTCCAACCACTGAATGTATAGCCGGTTTTAACTAAATTACCAGTATTTCCTAATACAGTAACTATTCCACCAGAAGAATACGATGTACTATCAGTTGGAACTGAGCCCCCTGTATTTCCATTACCATTATATGAAACTGTATAAGAAGTAGGAGTTGGTGAAGAACCGTCCTTATACAAATTAATTTTGTCAACACAAACAATTCCGTTTGTTGTTGTTGTATTTGCTAAATCCCAATTAACTTTAAAATAAGATCCTTTTGCCCACGTTTTACCTGATGATGGTGTAAAATCGAATGTGCCTGCATTCTTAGTAATTGTGCCGCCAGAAACATAATCAATTTGTGTTGTCAAAGCACTATTTGAATAGACATAAACGCCCCAAGAATTAACACTCATTCCAGATTTTGAAAGAGAACCAGCTGCGATGCTAACGGTTACCTTATCAATTTGAGTTGTAGATCCTGCCGTTGAATAAATATAACATGGATTGTTACTAGATAAAGTTGCAGATTTACCGCCCATTTTATAATATGTCCAACCATTGCTGTTATTTGCACCATTCACAATAATCCAATCACCATAAGTGGTGCTTGTATTATATGCGTTACAACTAACCGATTTCGTAGTTAAATCCAAATTTGGACCGCTATCAACGTAAGCGGCTTTAGTTTCACTTGCACTCGCTGCATACCCTGCCGCCCCTACTCCTAAAGTCATGACAAAACCTAAGATGCCTGCGGTTAATTTTTTAAGAAAGTTTTTGTGTTTCATATTACAAAACTTCTCCTTTCCTCCCATAATCCTGTATTAGGGAATTTCGATAATTATTTTGGCTAAAACTCCGGGGATATAAGTTATTAACCAAGACCGACAATCGTGAATGCAACTTGATGCATCACTTTGAGAAGAAAATTTTGTTTGGATTTAAGAGTATTATGCATTGATATTCTTTTCCCAAATTTCAATTTCTTCCTACTTTTTGAGTTTTCGTTCGATTTCGCTTTTTGTTATCGCTGAAGACACGATAATGGATGTGTCTCCATTGATTAAAATCAAACTCTCCTCAAACTCCTCTGGTTACTATTATAAGAAGAAGAAGAAGAAGAAGAAGAAGCAAGCACTCTATACGCGTGAGTGCCAACTACTACTTGTAGTAGAAATATGAAAAATTATTGACGTTTTTGGGTTTATCTCTATTGTTTTGGGTGTTTTGAACCTGTGTCAAGTAGAAAATTAACCCACTTATTGAAGGGTTTGTGAGCACGACGCATACAAGGACTTGGACATTAAAATAATTAATATGTCGAACGCTCATTTACACAAAGATTGTCTGCTCGTTCTATACGATCTAGATGGTAATTATGTTTCGTTTTATGAAACTGCCCTTGAGTGTGCAAATAGCCTCAATTGTTTTTATCGTTCTGTTGTAAAATGTGCAAATGGAATAGGATCATCACTACACGGTTATCAAATGAGATGGGTTAAAAAAGAAAACTTCAGCAAAAAACCAATTTCAAAGTATAAAAAAGTAAACAAAAACAAAAATTGTAAAGTTGGTGTTCTCAAATTAGATGAAAACGGAAATATTATTAAAAAATATGCCTCAATTTTAGAGGCCGCAAAAGAGACAAAAACTTGTGCAAAATCCATCCGAGAAGTTCTTAAAGGAAATCAAAAAAGAGCTGGCGGTTATTATTGGAAATTACAATAAATAATTTTTCGTGATATTTAAAAGTAGACTTAAGTCTATTTTTTAATATTTAGTACAATTTTGTTCTTTGATTTTTGTTATTTTTTTAATATATTTCTCCGTCTATTTTTTATCAAAATTCGACATCATTTTTAGTTAAGTTTTTTATATCATTTTTTATTATTTTTTTCATTTGTTTTAGTAGAGCAATTTTCTTTCTTTGTTATATATATCTTATTAATATATTAAAAGGAATTAATTTAACTGACTTAAAACCAAATTCGTTAAAAATTGAGTCATCCCAAGGGTGGTTCAAAAAAGCTTGCTTGCAGAATTCTTTTATGTTAAAAAATAACACAACAGTTACTTATTAAACAAAAAAGATGATAAATATATCATCTTTATTTCGTAATAGTGGCGCCCTCGGAACGACTCGAACGTTTGACCCACTGCTTAGAAGGCAGTTGC
>JAKSUU010000181.1 GCA_024408695.1 Coriobacteriales bacterium
TAACCCTTTGCACGGCTTGAAGGTAGTGATGCAAAAAGATTACGAATGTCATCCCAAACACCAATGTATGTTGCGGGATTTGAACGTGGTGTACGACCAATTGGGCTTTGATCTATATTGATAATTTTATCAATTAAATGAATACCAGAAATTGTTTTATACTTTCCAACTTTATATTTAGAGTGCATAAGTTCATTTGAAATTGCTGGTGCTAAAGTGTCTGTAACTAGAGAGCTTTTTCCAGATCCGCTAACACCTGTAATTACGTTGAAGCATCCAAGATCAATGCTTACATCAATATTTTTAAGGTTATTTTCTTGTGCGCCTTTTAATGTGATTTTGCCAATTTTTGTTTTTCTGCGCGATTTAGGAACTGCTATTTCTTTTGTTTTATTTAGGTATGCAGCGGTGAGTGACTGTTTGTTTTTGAGAATTTGCGAAAGCGTGCCACTTGCAACAATTTTTCCGCCTTCTACTCCTGCGCGTGGACCTATGTCTACTATATAATCTGCACTACGAATAGTTTCTTCATCATGCTCAACAACAATAACAGTATTGCCAAGATCACGCAAGCGTTTAAGCGTATTAATAAGACGTTCATTGTCGCGCATATGTAGACCAATAGAAGGCTCATCTAAAATATACAAAACACCCATTAGTGCAGAACCAATTTGGGTGGCTAAGCGAATGCGTTGGGCTTCGCCACCGCTAAGTGTTCCTGTGGCACGATCAAGAGTCAAGTATTCAAGCCCAACATCTACCATAAATTGAAGGCGCTCAACAATTTCTTTTACAATTGGGTTTCCAATTGTTGCATCTTGTCCTTGTAATTTTAAGGACTTAAAAAAATCAAGTGCGTCTTTTGCGCATAGTTGAGTTGCTTCATAAATATTTTTTCCATTAATAGTTACAGCTAATACTTCTGGTTTTAAACGGGCACCTTTGCATGTGCTACAAGCATTTATGGTCATATAGTTTTCGAGTTTTGCTTTAGTTTTGTCGCTTGTACTTTCATCATATTTTCTCATTAACTCTCTTAATATACCATGCCAACGGGTAAACCAATATGTATCTCTGCCATCTCTTGTAACATAGTCTATTCGAATTTTTTCGCGACCCAAACCATATAAAATTGCATCCTTAGTTTTCTTCTTAAGCTTATTCCAAGGCAAATCGATGTCGTCGTTGCAATGTTTAACAAGGGCGGCAAACATTTGTGGATAATAATTGCTTGTGGCAGATATGCCTTGAATTGCACCTTCTGGGATGCTTAAATTTTTATTTGGAATAAGCAGGTTTGCGTTGATTTCATTTTTAAATCCAAGACCCAAACAGTCTGGGCAGGCACCGTATGGTGCATTAAAACTAAAGTCACGTGGGGCAAGTTCATCTAAGGAATAGTCGTGGTCTGGACACGCAAGGGCAAGCGAATAATTGTGTTCCTCTTCAATCTCGCTTGCACTCTTGAGTTTTGCAACAATTACATTTCCTTTTGCAAGAGTTGTTGCGGTTTCTATTGCTTCGTATAGTCGTGATTTTGATTTTTCTTTTATTGCAATTCTGTCTATGCAAACATCTATGTTGTGCTTGAAATTTTTGTCAAGTTTTTGGGCTTCAGAAATTTCAATAATTTCGCCATTTACACGAATGCGACTAAATCCTTCTTTTTTTAAATCCTCAAAAAGTTTTACGAATTCACCTTTGCGCCCAATTACAACAGGAGACAAAACCATAATTTTTTCGCCAATTGCGTTTTGCATGACTATATCTGTAACTTGAGTAATTGTTTGTTTCTCAATTATGCGTCCGCAAACAGGGCAGTGTGCTACTCCCACACGTGCATATAAAAGACGCAAAAAATCATAGATTTCTGTAACCGTTCCTACAGTTGAACGAGGGTTCTTATTTGTTGTTTTTTGATCAATGGATACGGCAGGAGATAGGCCATCAATTGAGTCAATGTCAGGTTTTTCCATTCGTCCTAAAAATTGGCGAGCATAAGAGGAAAGACTCTCTACATAGCGTCGCTGGCCTTCTGCATATATAGTGTCAAAAGCAAGAGAAGATTTGCCACTACCACTAAGACCAGTAAAAACTATTAGTTTATCACGGGGTATTTTTAGATTTATGTTTTTTAAATTATGTTGACGTGCACCTTTTAATACTATTGATTTTTGAGCCATGAAATGTCTTTCTAAAATAGGGTGATACTATTTTAGCACAAGTGCTTACAGATAGAGGAGGGCTTGAGATAAAATGAACTTCATTTAACAAACGTTAGTGTTTGTTTTGTTTAAATAGTTTAGTCGGATATATAATGGAAATTTTTATTCGACGTCCCGGTAACAATATCCCCAAACAGCATATGAACCCTTGTCATAAGGGACATCTGGCTTAAAATGTTGGCAATTACAGCACGCTGGCACTGGATACTCATTTCTAACTTGATTGTATTTGTCGCAATCGCCAGGAGGAGCCCAGCTCCCATCGACTCCGTATATTTGTTTAGATGAGTCTGTGCCTCCAGCAACTTGCTTTGTTTCATTTTCGTTAAGGTTTTGGAATTCATTTTCTTTACCCATGATTACCCCTCTTAATATTGCGAACCTTTCTAATTGGTTACTTTATTTTAACATAGAATGTTCAGTGTACAAATTGTTCAAATTATTCCATAACCTTTTCAGTTTCCTTTCAACTTAATTTTATATTTCTTTATGGTAAA
>JAKSUU010000182.1 GCA_024408695.1 Coriobacteriales bacterium
TACAATATATAATGTGATTTGTTTACAAAGATAATTAAAAGAATGAGCAAAAATTAAGTAAGGTTAAAAATTGAAAACTTATCTTCAAATAATTAAAACAGGTCAAAAAATTGGTTTAATTGATGCAGATTTGATAGATGGAGGGACACGACACCCGAACCTTGCGTTAATGAAAATTTCTGGATATTGCAAAACAATAAAAGGTTGCCAGACCAATCTTCTTACTGACTATTCAAGACTAGAAGAGTATGATCAAGTTTTTATATCAAAAGTATTTAGTTACACTAAGACTCCGGAAACAATCGAAAAAATGCAAAATGTACATTTGGGAGGAACTGGCTTTTTTGGAGCAGACGCTAAACCTCTGCCAAATAAAATTGAGCATCATATGCCAGACTACAATTTATATCTAGACTACGTTATAAATAAAATACAAAATGGGAAGAAGCGTTCGTGGTATGCTGATTACCTTGACTATTCCATAGGCTTCACGACACGGGGCTGTTTTAGACATTGTGAGTTTTGTGTTAATAAGAATGCCAATAAGGCTGTTAGACATTCACCTGTGTCTGAATTTTTAGATCCCTCACGACCTTATATCTATCTCTGGGATGATAATTTTTTGGCTTTTTCAGGGTGGGAAGATATTTTGGAAGAGCTGCAAGCTACTGGAAAGCCTTTTCAATTTCGCCAAGGCTTAGACATAAGATTGCTTACTGAAAAAAAGGCCAAAGCTCTTTCACAGGTAAGATATAAAGGTGGTTATATATTTGCTTTCGATCATATTGAAGAAAAACAAGAAATTGAACAAGCTTTAAAAATGTGGCGGGCTTTTACAAAAAAAGAGACTCGTTTGTATTTACTTTGCGCCTTTGATTCACAAGACGGCAATGATATTGAAAATTTATTTAAAAGAATAAAAATCTTAATGCATTACCAATGTTTACCCTATGTAATGCGATTTGAGGATTATGAAAAAAGTGAATGGCGAGGAGTTTATGTCATTTAAGGAATTTTGCATTGCAAACCAGAAATATCATAAAAATAGAGATACTTTCTGTTCGTCATATAAAGCAATGGTTAAGATTCAAAAAGAAAGACCTGATATAGCTAAGCATTATTTTGACTTGAAGTTTGAAAGGAGATAATTATGTCTAAATTTGCTTTATTGCCTATTGAAAAAGTTAAGCTCGACGAGGAAAACCCAAGAATTGCGGAAATTTTAAAAAGCAGAAGAAATGTTACTGCAGAATTAATTGAACTTGCCCTAGGTTCAGGGCGAGATGTCAATGACCCTTCAAGCACTTCTTATTCAAGTTTAAAAGAATCAATTAGGGCGAATGGAGGGATTATAAACCCTATTATTGTTAAGTCTAAAAATGATGATACATATGTTGCAATTGAAGGAAACACAAGATTGCAAATTTATAAAGATTTCTCAAAAAATAGGGTTCCAGGTAACTGGTCTGAAATCCCAGCTATTGTATATGATGAGATGACTGATGATGAAGTTGATCAGATTAGACTCCAATGTCATTTGGTCGGCCCACGCCCTTGGGATCCCTATGCGAAAGCTCGCTACCTTTATCAACTTAACATTGTCGAAGGAAAACCACTTAATCAGCTCGTTTCTTTTTGTGGAGGTAAAGCAAGTGATGTTACTGCAATGATTGATGCATACAAAGACATGGAAGAATATTATCGACCGATTATCAATGAAATGGGCATTGACTTCAATGCGAAAAAATATTCAGCTTTTCGTGAGGCTCAAAACAAAAATGTTGCAGATGCGATTGCACGCGCAGGTTATACAAAGGCAGATTTTGCACGCTGGGTTGCTGAGGAAAAAATTGATAAAATGTCTGGACCCCGTGCTCTGCCGAAAATATTGGCTGATAAAGAAGCAAAAGAAAAGTTTTTGTCTGAAAATGTCACTGAAGCAAAAAAAATACTTGATGCTAAAGAGGTAAAGGGCTTCGAAGAATTTGAAAATATGCCCTTAAACAATATGCTCAGTATAGTTGCAAGAAGACTAAGCACCTTGCCATGGCGGGAAATGGAAAAACTAAAATCTGATGTAGATTACTCGGACAACCGTCAGGCTATCTATGACTTAAAGGATGATTTAGATATGATGATAGAAACTATAGAAGAATAAACATGGGCGAATCTGCTGAACATATTAATT
This sequence comes from Coriobacteriales bacterium, assembly GCA_024408695.1. Classification (GTDB taxonomy): domain Bacteria; phylum Actinomycetota; class Coriobacteriia; order Coriobacteriales; family QAMH01; genus JAKSUU01. The sequence continues at coordinate 2,189 of JAKSUU010000182.1, forward strand.
TAGTTGATGCATGCTATAAGTATATCCTACTGAAAGTTCCAAAAGATGAAACTTGCTTAGTTCTCGTAGATAAGCCTTCTTCAATAGATAAACCTCCACGAAATAGCAATGGATTCCGCCCGGACGTTCAGTATTATCATGGCGACTTATTTATTGTTGGAGATGCAAAAACAAGCTCAGACCTTGAGACAACTCACAGCAAACAACAAATCGAATCTTTCATTCGAGAATGTGATTATTTCGATGGAAAGGCGTTGCTAGTGCTTGCTGTACCTCTAATTGATTCAGAAAGAGCATGTAGTCTTATTTCTACAATACAATATAAAATTAATACTAATATAAATTATGCCATTGTAACAGAGCTCGGAGTATTTAAAGAAACATGAAAAATCTTATTCTTGGCGATGTGCGCCCAATAACAATTCAACATGAAGCTTTTCATTATCAACAACAAGCTGTTGAGGAATTGCGGGATTTGCCTTATTCTGCAATCTTTCATGAACAGGGGTTAGGAA
>JAKSUU010000183.1 GCA_024408695.1 Coriobacteriales bacterium
AACCTAGGGATTTGCCACAGCTTCCTGCAGGTGTCAAGATTGCGGATACGCATTGCCATCTTTCTATGATTCCAAATGTGCCGCTTGCTCTTGCACGATGTGCTCACTATAATGTTCAATTTTTAGAATGCATTATTGAGCCTGCTAAAGATGGGCATGACGAAGATGAATATAGTGCCGCTCAAGTTTTTGAAAATTTGGATTCTTGGTTGGCAGATGCTCAAAAAATTCTAGACAGTTTTGGCGAAGGCGATAAATCGCTACCAACTGTGCGCTTTGCTGTAGGTGTTCATCCTCATAATTCCTCCAGATTTGATATTTCGCAAGATGATATGATGAGGTATCTTAAGGATCCACGCACATCTTGTATTGGCGAGATTGGTCTAGATTATCATTATGACTTAAGCCCGCGTGATACTCAAAGGCGTGTTTTTGCGCAGCAGTTACAAATGGCTCAAAAGCTTGGGCTACCTGTTGCTTTACATATTAGAGAAGCACACGCGGAGGCACTAGAAATTTTGCGTGATGTTGGGGTGCCTCAAGCAGGTTGCATTTTGCATTGTTTTAATTTGGATGCAAAAGTTCTAAAGCCCTTTGTTGAGCTTGGGTGTTATGTTGCATTTGGTGGCCCTTTGACTTTTAAAAAATCTTATGAGACTCGTGCAAGTGCTGTTGATGTGCCACTGAATAAACTTTTAACAGAAACAGACGCTCCTTTTATGGCTCCAGAGCCAATTCGTGGGGTATTAGCTACTCCAGATTTTACATTATATAGTTTGGAATGTTTGCTTAAATGCTTTGGCTATTTTGGTCAAGATAAAGCTTTAACTGCCTTTATGCCAAGACCTTCAGATATGCCACCAGGTCAAGAACCTAAACCAATAGTTGAGCCAGATTTCAATACTTTACAAAACGACTATACCGACACTGATTTTTGTAACGTTGTGTATAAGAATGCTTGTGATTTGTTAAATAGAGCTGCAAAAGACTGGCAAACGCTTTAGGTTAAATTATGCCCCAAAAACAAGAAATATTACTTTTAAATGGATCCCCCAAGATAGGAGGCAATACCGAAAAGCTCACCGCAGTTCTTGAAACAAAGTTAACGTCGGCTAACTTTTCTGTTTGCAATTATTCCATTGCAAAATTTCCTGTTGCTGCTTGCAATGATTGTGGTGCATGTATAACTTGTGGTAATTGTAGAATTAGTGGCGATGGTTTTAATGTATTTTTAAAACATCTTGAAGAATGTGTATGTTTTGTTCTTATAACCCCTCTATATTTTGCAGGTCCTCCAGCTCATCTAAAAGCTTTAATAGATAGACTACAAATTTTTTGGGCCAGACGTTATAAATTAGAAATGGATCTACCGGCAAAAACTCCTGCGTATTTGCTTATTCTTGGTGAAGGTGGCGATCCATTTGGAAAAGACCCGCTCATTTCAATTGTAAAGTCGGCCTTCAATAATGCCAATGTTCGTTTTGAAGATAATATTTATGATTTTACAGGAAAATGTGTGACAATTGAAAATTCTTCAGGTATCGATTGCGATTTAGATGAAATCGTAAAGTCTATTTGTTCTTCTATTAAATAACATGGCTATCTCTAAGCTTGCAAATATAAATAGTATTAAGTCTACATTAGAATCACAAGGCCTTCGTGCAAAGTATAGCTTGGGGCAAAACTTTTTAATTGATGACAATATTATAAGACAAATGATCGAGCTTAGTGGCAGTGACTGTGCTCAACTAGATTGCATATTAGAAGTCGGTCCCGGTATTGGTACGCTTACATGTGCTTTATTGAAATATGCTAATGTTGTTGCCATAGAAAAAGATCCCGACATGTGCACGATTTTAAATCAAACCTGTTCAGATTCTACTTTTAATCTTCATTTGTTAAATCAAGATGCACTAAAACTTAAGTCTCTTGATTTATCATATTTTTGTGACAAAAAAGGTATTGTAGTTCCAAATGTGCTTGTTGCTAATTTGCCATATAATATTGCCGCCACTTTACTTTTGGATTATTTTCAAAATCTTGCGAGCCTTGAGTCAGCAACAGTTATGGTGCAAAAAGAGGTAGGTCAGCGAATTAAGGCACAAATCGGAACAAAAGATTATGGAGCCTATAGCTTAAAATTGTCATTATATGCTAGTGTTAAATCTTCATTTAACGTATCAAGAAATTGTTTTTATCCTGCTCCTAGGGTGGATTCTAGTGTTGTACGTTTAGACAAAAACTATAAGTATGCGCAAATAGATTCAAACGCACGTCTAGAAATTTGTAAACTCATAGATTGCGCTTTTGCAATGCGTCGTAAAAACATTAAGAATAATTTGAGTGTAAAATATGCAATCGATGCTTTAGACAAAGCATTTTTGTCTTGTAATATTAATCCTACTCAACGTGCAGAAACTCTTAAACTCGATGACTTTGTAAATTTGTATTCGGTTTTAAATTAAACTTATTTTTGTTCTAGAATATCGGCTGTCGTGCGAACAATTGTATGTGGAATAGGTTTCCATTCAACTTTTTGAAACACCGCAATAAAGGCAATTGGCACATAAGTTGCCATAAAGAATGGGAAGGTAAATACATTGCGTATTTTTGCAGATTTTTTAGCATGAATTTGATTCCAGTCTGTAATCGTAGTAAGAATACCAAGCGCAAAATATACAAGAATAAAAGATAAAAA
>JAKSUU010000184.1 GCA_024408695.1 Coriobacteriales bacterium
CTACAACACTGCACCAAACATCAACACAGCAAACACAGCTACAAGTGAAAGCTCATACAACTTCGCTAGCAATCAAGCAGCTAACTCGGGCCCAAATGAAGCTGGCCAATATCCTATTCCGCCATATCAAAATCAAGAAAAACCAGCTAAAAAGAAAAAAGTAAAATCTAAAGGAAACTCTAGCTTTGGAAAAAGCTTTGGCGCAGGAATGCTCGGTGCCCTAGTTATTGTTTTGATATTTTGCTTAGTCTTTTTCTTTACGCCTTTATTTAAGTCGCCTGTTGCAACAAAAAGCGCAACGACTGGTACCATTACAGTAGAAAACAGCGAAGATGCAACACTGGCAGAAGCAGTAAGTGCTAAATGTCTAGATAGTGTTGTTACCATTTATGTATACGCCCAAAGTAGCGATTGGAGCAAGTATTTTAATGGTGGTCAATCAACTAATAACGACACGCCAAGTGGCCTTGGCAGTGGCGTAATTGTTAAATCTGACAATAGCGGAAGCTATATTTTAACAAACTATCATGTATTAGACAAAGCAACAAAAGCTATTGTATCTGTTGGAGATGAAAAGGTTGAAGCCACTCCAATTTCGGGCGATGCATCTACAGATCTAGCTATTCTAAAAATTGATAAAGTTGGACTTCCGGCACTTGAATGGGGAGATTCTACTGCTCTTAAAGTTGGAGAATGGGTCATGGCAATCGGTTCTCCTTATGGATATGAACAAACAGTAACAACAGGTGTTGTTTCTGCTTTGTATAGAAGCGATGTTATAAGCGATTCTACCTCAACTACTGTTTATACAGACATGATTCAAACCGATGCTGCAATAAATCCTGGCAATTCAGGTGGCGCACTTGTAAACAAAGAAGGAAAATTAATTGGCATTAACACTTACATCTCTTCACAATCACAATCTTCTGCAGGTCTTGGATTTGCAATACCTTCAAGCGAAGCACAAAGCATTGCAGAAAAATTAATTAATGGGGAAACTATAACGCATGCTTATCTAGGTGTAAGTGCAAGCGATTCAACTAATCCACAAGGAGCCAAAATTGAAAAGATTTTTACAAGTTCTCCTGCAGAAAAAGCTGGTCTTCAACAAGGTGACGTTATTACTAAACTAGGAGATACAAAAATTACTAATGCAAGTGAACTAACTGTTGCTGTAACAAAGTCAACTGCCGGAGAAACATATGAATTAACAATTAACAGAGGCGGAAAAGAGCAAACTGTCAAAGTTACTTTAGAAGATAAATCTAAGGCTAGTAATACGACTACTGATCAAAATTCACAAAATGGTCAGGGCAACGGCAATAATGGATACGGATATGGAACAGAAGATATGCAGGAATTTATGGAACAATTTGGTAAACTGTTTGGATACGGCAATGGCAATAAGTAATTCCTAATAAATTACAAAAACAAAAAACGCCGCATATTGGTTGCGGCGTTTTTTTTGTTTAAATATTCGTAAGAAAAACTAATTGCACGCTTAAACGTTATTTATTTACTCATCCCCTGCTTTTTTTCAACAATTTCGTTGACTACAACTTCTTTGTATCTTGATTCTAAAAAGCTTTTATATTTGTCTAGAACTTTTTTAGGTCTAACAATTTGAACTTTTCCTTCAAATCCAGTAATCCAACCAAAAAATTGACAACTAACTAAGACCTCCTGAACCAAAGCTACTTCATCATCTTTGGTCTTGACTTTTCTGCGAGAATCATCTGTCTTTAAACAGCCAAATCTGTCGGCAAAGGCACTTATGCAATCTATTGAAACTCTAAAAGTAACCTCAACCTTTTCTCCATCATAGGCTCCAAAGCCGTTAATTGCACTTTTCTTTATGTCATATGCCTTAGTAATTTCATTTTTTGTAGCCTTAAGATTGGTATCGCCAATCTCTGTCATTCTATCAACTCTGAATTTATATATTGCTTCTAAATTATCAATATAAATTGCAACATAATAAAAACCTTCATCAAAAACAATTCCTAATGGAGTTCCAATATATGAACGACTATTATGTACTTTGCTTCTTGTAAGACTTTTATCATACTTCAAATATTTGTATTGAATTTGATGCTTACCTTGCATAGCGTCTTGTATTCTATTAATGTTGTCGAATACATCAACCATCTTAGTTTTATCATAAGCTGCAACCGCATGTACGTTTGTAGACAATTTTTTTCTATTGCTTTTACTAACAAGATTATTTAACTTTTGAACAAGAATTTTCTTTTTGCTATCTGTTAAAAATTTGGTTGAGTGTACAAGATCAATTAATACCATGACCTCGTCTTTACTTAGAATTCTATTTACAAGCTTGTATCTATCTGGGCGTTTACTAAATTTTACAATGTCAAAGCCATTTTTATTTAGAGATTTTATATCTGCATAAACCTGTAGTGTCATCGGTTTGTTCCCAAAGCAAACCCAAGAGCATAAAAATACGATCATGGTTATGAAGTTTCTTCATTTTCAACCCCTAAAAAATGTCTTTATTTATTATAGAATAAATAAAAAAAATATAACAGTTTAAGTGCTTATTTACCAAAAATTTGGTCTGTATAAAATAAATTTAAATTTTAGTCAATAAAATTAGTTTTTATCTTATCTTCAAGGGTTGGACATGGCAAACCTTGCTTTTCTGCAATTTCAATTGATTTTAACATCCATGCCAT
>JAKSUU010000185.1 GCA_024408695.1 Coriobacteriales bacterium
AGAACTTTCTTAAACGATGAAGAAAAGATCATGTTTGATAAATTTATGGAAACACTGGCTGATGCTGACGAAGTAGAACGCCTTCAGCAGTATGGCACAGATTTAAACTTTAGAGCAGGCAACACTAACATTGCTATTCAACATTCAAACGCTGGTGGCAATACTTACATGTATTATTTAGAAAAACCTGGAGTTAATGAGCTTTATGGTGTTTTACATGGTGCCGAGATGCCATATCTTTTTGAACAACCTTTTAGCCATTTTGGTGAAGTCTTTTTGCCAATAGAATGCGAGTTTAGGCATGAAATCAAGGAAATGTGGACTAATTTTGCAAAAACTGGCAATCCTTCATCGGCTACACACGAGTGGACACAGTTTAGCGAAGATAATCGTCAGACAATGGTATTTTCAGATGAAATTGGCATGCAAAAAGATATTTTAGGAAGACGCGAAGATTTAATGATGTCGTGGGCAAAACGTCTTGGCAATGGCGCATCTAAAAGGGTCTGTTAGTGAATTGCAATTATTATATAATAAGGTCTTTATTATAAACAAGCGAAGCATACGTTGTATATCTTCGACAATTATAAAAAAAGGAGGGCAAAAATTATGGGTGAAAAATACACATTTGGAGTAAATGAAAAAATTACAGGAAATTACGATTCTTCTTTAGCGGTTAAGTGTTCTTCAGGAACTTATGTAGGTAGCCTTGATGATGGCGTGCTGTCTTTCAAAGGGGTGCGTTATGCACTTCCGCCTGTTGGAAACCTACGTTGGCACGCACCTGTCCCTGTTCCAGATTCTGATGATGTGTACGAGGCCAAGTCTTAGGGAACCGCTTGTCCGCAGGATGCGCCCCATCTGCCAACTCCAAAAGGCGAAGATTGTCTCACCTTAAACATTTGGGCTGACCCAAATGGTCTAGATGTTAAAAAACCTGTTATGGTGTGGATTCATGGCGGTGCCTTTGTTGTAGAAGCTGCAGGTGATTATTTATACCATGGTCACAATTTTGGCGTTGTTCACAAGGATGAAGTTGTGCTTGTAACCATAGAATATCGCCTTGGAGTTTTAGGGTTTTTGCAGTTAGAAGAAATGTTTGGTCCAGAATACAAAAACTCTAACAACCTTGGATTATTAGATCAAATCGAGGCTCTTAAGTGGATAAAGAAGAATATTTCTGCATTTGGTGGTGATCCAGACAATGTTACAATATTCGGAAATTCCGCAGGTGCCGGAAGCACAAGCCTTTTATCTATTTGTCCTAAAGCACAAGGCCTATTCAAAAGAGCTATTGCCCAAAGTGGAGCCGTTGGCTTTTCAGGGGCAAGAGAGCATTTGCTTAAAACTACTCAAAGTTGGATGGTAAGTGTAGGCTGCAAAACTATGGAAGATCTTTTGGCTCTTCCAATTGAAAAGCTTTTCAAATGTCCTCAAGTTGGTCCAACATATCAGTCAGAAGTTTTGCCTTATGAAAATTATGAAGAAATGTTTAAAGCCTGGGAGTCTGGAATTGGCAAAGATATTGATTTGTTAACTGGTACAACAGAAAACGAAATGGGTTATTTTGTAGAAGAGATGGTTGACCCCTATGTTTTTATGCTACATGAGCTCAGTCTTCAAGAACAAAGAAGAAATTTCATTGCCGATGAGGATAAATGGAGATTTGACAAACTTATGGAAGTTAAAGATGGCAAAGACCTTACCACGCCCCTGATGCGCATGACCAATGACTTAATTTTTCATGTTCAGGCATATTCTCAAGGTATTAGTCATGGCAAAACTCAAGGTACAGGGAAAAATTATATGTATTATTTCATAACAGAATCTCATTGTGATTCAAAAGAGTATCAGGGCTTTAATATAGGATCATGTCACGCCGCTGAAGTTAGCTATGTTTTAAATAACACTGACTGTCCAGAAGTTTCTGGTCCAGATCAAGATCAAGATTTTGCAGACACTTTGCAAAGAATGTGGATTAACTTTGCCAAGTTTGGTGATCCTAGCATTCCAGGGCTTGAGTGGCCAGAGTTTACGAAAGAAAACTGGAATGTCATGATTTTGGACGACGGTGAAAAAGGTGGAATTAGACTTGATAATACTACCCTTAAAGAAGAGATGGATTTAACCCTTCCGCTTGGAAAGTATAAAACCATGCAATCAGGTTTATAATATTACTATTGTTTTAAAGTTATTGTTTGGAGAGGAGTTTTTCATGAAAGTTGACAAAGTTTACAAAAATGCAAAAGTGTACACATCTAATGTAGAAGCAATTAATGCTAATGCCTTTGCAGTAAAGGATGGCAAATTCGTTTATGTAGGCGATGAGGCAGGTCTTGCAGATTTTGAAGGTGAGATAATTGACCTTGGTGGAAAATTTGTAATGCCAGCCATAATTGATTCGCATATTCATATTGCTATATGCATTCCAGGTGAATATGGCACACCAGAAGTTCTTGTTGAAGGAAACGGCAAAAGTGAGTGTTTAGATATTATGAGAAAAGCCGTTCAGGAGCATCCGAATTCTCCAAATTATAGATTTAGAATGTCGAAAGCAAGCCTTAAAGGTGGAAGTCTTACAAAAGATGACTTAG
>JAKSUU010000186.1 GCA_024408695.1 Coriobacteriales bacterium
AGGATTTTGCTTGCGCGCCTAGGGTTTTTGCAAGGTTTCTCTGGAGCTCCTTGTGAGTTTTCACCGGGCTTTTGCATGTCACCATGTGAATCTTCTTGGGGTTTTTGCATTTGTTGTTCGCTTGAGCTTTCTTGTTTGCCACTGTTTTGAAATTCGACAAAGCAGTAAGGGGCTGCAATGCATGCAATCATTAGTACAATAATGGCAATTTGAATGCCGTTTTTTGTGATTCTTTTCATAATCTTTTCCGTTTTTAACTTCTATAAAATTATTTATCAAAAGGAAACAGATATTAAATTAATTTTGCATTTTCAGTTTATTTTAAGATTGTTTACTAAAAATGTCTGTACGTACAATTTTTCTTGCTCCCCCGTGGGTTCTGAATTCGCAAAGGTATATGCCTTGCCATGTACCAAGATTAAGCTTGCCGTTTGTAATTGGAATATTAAGAGACGGCCCAACGAGTATACTTTTAGCATGCGAGGGCATATCATCTGGGCCTTCTAGGATATGTTTGTAATATGGCTGTTGCTCCGGAACAATACTGTTAAATATTGCTTCTAGGTCTACTCGAACATCTGGATCATAATTTTCACTAATTGCAAGCCCAGCACTTGTGTGTTTGATAAAGAGATTGCAAATCCCTGTTGCGTTGCAGTCTATTTCTTTTTCTATTTCTGATGTAATTAGATTAAAACCTCTCGGTTTTGGATTTAGCTATATTTCTTTTTGAAATGTCATCGGGTTTAAGCTATTATTATTGAAAAAATTTCAACAATTGTATTGCAAGAATATTCGCCTATTATTTATAATTCCAAAAATCGTAATGTGCAGGCGATTTGCCATTTTGGTCTAGTGGAGTGTAACCTTGGCTGCAATCCCATACTTGTGTTTGAGAGCCGTTGGGATTTGTCCACATCCATTGGGTAAAATAATCGCAATCATCGCAGGTGTTAGAGAAGCTACAATGATATAAAGCTGGGCTGTGTGCAGATGAAGAATAAGCTCCGCCTTTAATGTTTTGTAACTCTTTTTCATCTAACTTTTTTATTGAATCGTCTAAGTATTTCATGGCAGTTCCTTAACTTAATAAGTTGCATATATTATACAGCAATTTCACTAGCATCATTTGTTATAATATTTTATTGAGGTAAAAGAATTATGGATATTTCAAGAAGAGAATTTGTGATTGTATCAGGAGCTCTAATGTGTTCAGCTTCATTATTTGGTTTAACATCTTGCAACTCTATAGAACGAGAGATAAAAACTGAAAATATCAATGTCTTGCAAAACGACAATTATCAAAAAAACAAACCTGAAATTCTAAAAGATTTTAGTGTTGATGTTGCAAAATCAGCAAATAAATTTTTATCGAGTTTTCCAAATTATCAAGAGACACCATTGTTGGAGCTAAACAATTTGGCAAAAGACCTTGGTGTAGCTGGCATATATGTTAAGGATGAAAGCAAAAGATTTGATTTAAATGCTTTTAAGGTTAATGGCGCGAGTTTTGCCATGGGCACATACATTGCTTCTAGAATAAACAAAGACATAAACGATATGAATTACGAAGAAATGGTTAGCCCTGCAGTTAAAAAAGAGCTTGGGGAGCTTACTTTTATAACAGCGACAGATGGAAATCACGGGCGAGCTGTTGCATGGACTGCAAATAAGCTTGGTCAAAAGGCTGTAGTTTACATGCCAAAGGGTTCAAGCGAAGAGCGCCTTAATAACATTAAAGCTGAAGGTGCAGATGCATCTATTTTGCAGCTTTCTTATGATGATTGTGTACGTAAAGCTCAATCGGATGCACAAAAGAATGGGTGGATTCTTGTTCAAGACACTGCGTTAGAAGGTTATACTGATATTCCTACAAAAATCATGCAAGGTTACACGAATATTTGGTACGAAATTTTGAACCAGGTCGCCAATCAAGAATTCACACATGTGTTTTTGCAAGCCGGCGTAGGTTCGTTTTCTGGTGCTTTAACTGCCACAATTTCAAATTATTGCGATGAAAAAGGAATTCATATTCCAAAATTTATAATTGTGGAACCCAACGGATCAAATTGCATTTACAAAACGGCTTATGAAAACAATGGCAAACTTCAAACTATAAAAAACGATATGACTTCTATAATGGCTGGACTAAACTGTGGGGAGCCTAGCCCAATCGCTTGGGACATTTTAAATAACTACACTTATCGTTATTGTTCTATTAGTGATGAAATTACAAAAATTGGCATGCGTGTTTTAGCTAAACCGCATGGAAATGATACGCCAATTGTTTCTGGTGAAAGCGGAGCATGTACACTTGGTTTTGCTTACGAAACGCTACACAACAAAGATTTAAGTACTGTTAAAGAATCGCTCGAATTAGATTCAAATTCGCGAATTTTATGCATATCGACCGAAGGCAACACAGACCAAGCCAGCTACAATGCAATTGTGAACGCTAATTAAACTATAGTAAATTAAACATAAAAACTAATAATAGTAGTTTTTAAGCAAATGCTATAGTAGGGGGGGGGGGCGGCACTCG
>JAKSUU010000187.1 GCA_024408695.1 Coriobacteriales bacterium
AAGTATCGCTGGTGTATTTTTCTAAAAATTCACTCATCACAGACCTATCGATGCATACCATTAACATATCGCCATCTTGTAATGTACTATCGGGGTCACAGATAAAGGAGTTGTCCGCTCTTTCAGCAGTAACAATTTTTGAATCGAAATCATCTTCTATGTCGCGAACTTTAATTTTTTCGCCCTTGCCTATAGATAAAGTAAGACGCAAAAATTCATACTCATCTGTAGAGTAAATGTGATAAGCACTTCCCGTTTGTACCTTTGCAAAGATTTCCTCGGCAACAAGAGTAGTGCCACATGCATAATCTATACCAATTCTTCTGTAAGCACGTTCTCTACTTGGAGACTACATTCTGCAAATAACATGCTCAACGCCAAATAATAATTTAGCCTGCTCGCAAATCATCATATTTGAATTGTCGTTGCTTGTTACAGCAGCTAAAACATCACACTCTTCAATGCCAGCCTTTGTTAAAACATCGTGATTTAAACCAGAACCCTTGAAAAAGTTTCCATTAAAATCACGGCCTAAGTTTATCGCAGAATCTGCATGAGTATCTAAAACGGAAACATCGTGCCCCTCATCTGCAAGCATTAATGCAAGACGAGCGCCTACACGACCACATCCAATAACTATGATGTTCATATTAACCTTAAATATCGATTTGCTTTAATTATAATTCCTTTTTTTATAAGTTTAAAAAAAAGTAATCACCAGCATTGTACCAATTTTTATTACTCGCAAATCGTTCTAAGACACAACATGCTTTTTTGCATAATATAATTGGAACTCCAGGTTTTAAATTTCTTACTGATTTTAATACCATGCCATCTTTAGCTATAAATGCAACATCAATACTTTCTTTCATACCTATAGTATGTATACTTTTACAATTTGTAATTAACAAAACCTTACCATTAAAAACAGAAGAATCCAATCCAAGCAAGCCTTTTGCTCTTTGAAAATATGTTTGCGCCAAATTAACTATCATTTAAAATCTTCCTGGAACAAATGGTCTAACCACAAGACTCTTAGAGTGAGAAAGAAATGTTGGAATTTCAACACCAAAAATCTTTATGCCTTGTGGATTTAAAGGCCATGGTGCCATATGCAATGTTACTTTATATTCAACGTAATCATTCAAAAGCCCCGCTTCTAATGATTCCAAATTTATAGATTCATTAAATTTATTAAACTCAAGCTGTAATTTTTCTTCAATTAAAAAATCACATTCGCTTTGTTTATACGCATTTCCTTTAATGCTACTTGCACAACTTATTGACAACTGTTCTACATAATTGTCAAATTTTTCACACTCAAGCATAAACATAATAATGTCTAATGCAATAACCATAACTATCAAAATAATAGGAATGGTAATTGCAAGTTCTACGGCCATTTGACCTTTATTGTTAGATTTTGGAATTTTTATCAAACTCATATCTATTTTTAAACTTTTTACATTCATAAGATAAATAAAACTATCAAGAGCCTAAACACTTTAGCGCACCTTTAATAGATTCTTCAAAAGCATCCAAAATGTCAGCTGGCAAATTAAACTGAAATTTAATATTTGCCCTGTCCTCACCCAAACACGCGAGATCAATATTAAATAAATTAAATTTATTGGCTTCTATATAATTTTTAAATTCAGAGCTATTAATATTTGACCTTGCCAAAGATAATAAGTTTGCCAGTTGCGATACAGAGCTAGCGTTGGCCTTTTCTTTAATATTTTTTAAAATATTTGCAAATTTTGAATCATCCTTTTGCAAAACTAAAGATGTGTTTACTAATACAGGTTTATAACACTTAAGATTTGGTGGTGATAAACCAACGGAATTAAGAGCTTTTTTAAACATCCCTGCTGCTTTAGAAGATAATTCATTGCCGACAATTGGTATACAATTCAAAAACTCGTTTATAGTTGTTTCAATTTTTACATTGGCATCACAGTATCCTTTAAGTAATTTTGACCAAGAACCAAAAATTGTTCTAATAATGGGGTTTGTCATTTTTTCATTTTGAAAAATATTCGAGCCAAAACTCGAAATTACATCTGCTTCATTGGTATTTTCATCTGGAGCTAAAGTAGCACCAGAAATTGCTATCTTTCCAGTAAAATCATTTATTTTGAAAAAATTGGTATTTAATGGATTTTTTGTGGCATCACTAGTAACAATAGCTATACACCCGTAACGACCCGGTGGTTGAGGATCATATCTTTTTGCACCAAGAGAAGAAAGAGCATTTTTTAATATTTCAGAAATATCTGATGCACTTTTGTTAAGCTCCTCGTTCAATTTTGATGCCTCAGTTGCTGATTCCCTATATTTATTTGCGGCATCAACAAAATTTCTATAGTAATGTTCAAAACCACTACCTGTGCTTGTTGAAGCTTGAGAGACTCTGCAAAATGAATACGCATCAAATTCGCATACAGGGCATTTATGACAAATACCGCTTGCTTCCGAGGAAACACTATCATAGCCACATGCTGAACCCTGCAAA
>JAKSUU010000188.1 GCA_024408695.1 Coriobacteriales bacterium
TTTTATATGGTCGCGTAAGAAAATATCTTGATGAAAATGAAAAACTATATGACATGCGAACAGATGTTCCAAAAGAACTTCGTTATTATTCTAAAGACCAAATCTTTGTAAACTACTCACAAATTCGCGGGATTTCTGATGCTGTTTGGACTTATTTTTTCAGGCGTGAAGTGGTGCTAAAACATAAAATTTATTTTGAAGACAAACTACTAGGTTTGGGCGAAGACATTATCTATATAACCAAATTTTTAAATCACACAAACAACCTAGTTGCTGTTCCAAAAGCATATTATATTTGGAATGCACGCACAAGTCATTCGCATACTTATTACAAACCTAAGGGTGACTTAGAAGGTAAAATTTTAGGTCTTAAAAAAGAACGCAAATTAATGAAAAAACATAAAGTAGATAAATTAAATCCTAAATTTTATGTAAAACGACTTGCATCTTATGGTTCACATATTGTTGCTACAAACCATAAAATAGGTAAAGCCAAATATGAACTTGAGCTTAAAAATTATCAAAAATTACATGAGATGTTTAAACCATATTATGATGAGTTAAACCATCTATATCCCGACATACCAGAAAGCGTTCAGGCTTATTTAATTTTGAATAAACACTACAAAGCACTCTTTAACTATATGAAGTTCGGCATAAAGGCTAAAGAAAAACTCAGTAACGCAACAAATTCTCTAAATAATAAGCATAAGATAAAGTAAATTTATTAATTGGAGGCCAAATGTATAGCATATGTTATGTAGTTGTAGATAACGAAAAACTTAGATACTACAATCAACTTATGAAATCGCTTACTTCACTTAAAATGTATAATCCTAAAATTAAGGTTAATGTTATTTGCGACAAAAATAGCTACAATATCTTTAAAAGCAAAAAGTGCGAAATTTTTAAAAAGGCAAAAGTTAAGGCTATTGACCTTGATGAAAGTCTTGGGCAAGCTGCAAGGTCTCGCTTTTTAAAAGTAAACTTGCGAAAATTTGTCAAAGGTGATTATTTATACATGGACACCGACACTGTTGTTTGTAAAAAATTGCCTGATATTAAAAGTAATAAATCAGTTGCTTTATCGTATGATTTTCATATTCAAGACAAGGCACAAGACTTGCCATTAATTGCAAAAGTGGTTAACACTTGTGGAATAGATTTAAGCGAATGTGAGCATTATTATAATAGCGGTGTTATGTGGGTAAAAGATGACAAGTACGCAAGAAAAATATATAAAAAATGGAATAAATGGTGGAAGATAAGTAGCCAAAGCAAACTTGCGGTTGACCAGCCTGCATTAAATAGAGCATTGTTTGAAGAAAAAGAGCATGTGGATGTGCTTGACGGAACTTGGAATGTTATGCTTTCAACTTATATTACAGGCATAAATTATCTTGCAGATGCAAAAATAATACATTACTTAAATGACGAAAATAGTCCTTATAAGTTAGCTCACCCAGAATATCAAGCGTTAGATTATAATGATCCAAAAATCATTGAAATTCTAAAAAATCCAAGGTCGCAGTTTGAAGAATGTCGCGTAGTTGGGCTTGATAAAAAATATAGATTAAATGTTGTTGGATATTCCGATATAATCAATCTATCAAAGCGTATAAAAAAAGATGCTAACTGGTCTTGGAATCATACGGTTAAACCGTTTATAGCAAATAAGATACGCTCAACGAAAGATGAAGATAAGGGTAAAACAGAATAGAAAATCAGTATTTGTTTCTTGCTTTGTCTTTGCTATAAGGTGATAAATCAAAAAACAGTTGATTTATCTCTTCATCAGATAAATCTTGATCTGCAATAATTTTAAGAAGTTCCTCTTGTCTAGGTTGACCTAAGGTTAATCGATAAAGTGCAAGAATATCTACGATTCTTTCATACTTTGTTATATCCTGACTAAAAGGATACATTGGGACGATACGTTCAATATGATACTTGAATGGATAATTATTTGGCAAACACCAATAAGGAATCATGTCCGAAGTGTTTTGGCCATACTTTTCTTTTGCAGAATTAAATTTCTCATCCCATTCAAACTCTTTTTCATTTTTAGCAACATTTTGGCGAATCGCATGGCACAAATACCTATTGATTCTTCCTTCTCTTTGTTCAAGGTCAATTGCATTGCTTGGAAGATTCCAATGAACTATTTTTCTGCAATAAAGATGAAAATCTAGGCCCTCTTGTCCTACAGATGTAGTGGCAAGAACAAAAGGTCTAAATGGTGAGTTGAATGCATTCCTAACACTATTTTGACGTTGAACAGTTTTATCGTTTAACTTGGCATCAAAATAACCGCTTGCAAAATGAGTCCTAAGGTAAGGTTGTTTTGAAACATCACGCTGAGCCTTGTAATGTTCTTTTGAAATATATTTAATGTGTGACGTTTGCAAAAAAGTATTATTCATATAATCTACAAATTCCTCAGGACCACAAGCTAGTTCTGATTTGGCATAGGCCATACCTAATGCTA
>JAKSUU010000189.1 GCA_024408695.1 Coriobacteriales bacterium
GAAATTGCGGGGTGGAGCAGTCTGGTAGCTCGCCGGGCTCATAACCCGGAGGTCGCAAGTTCAAATCTTGCCCCCGCGACCAAGAATACCCAGGTCAGAGGTTATTTTTTCAAAATTATAAATTATCCTAAATAGTAAATGATAGCAAAAAATTAGCATGTAAACAATTTTGAAATAGTACCGTTGTTAAGTTTTTAACAGCAAATAGGAAGACTAATAATATCTTAACTATAAAATTTTTTATTTGTCAAAAAAGGAAATATAAAAATTTGCTAATTTAATAGGTCAAAACCTAGCAAAAACAATCTTGTAAAAGTTAAAATAGAAAACAAAAAAGTTTTAGTTCATACGCTCTAGAAGGCGCTTTGTTTGTTTCTTAATTTGTTTTAACTGATATTTTATTTGGCCTCTGTCTTCTTTAGCGAGTTGTTTTTGAAATGCTTTGTCGTTTAAACGCTCGTTAAATTTTTGTAGAACCTTATAGGCATCACCGATTTTCCCAGTTTCTTCTAATTCCTCGTAACCTTCATATATTGTGGTGTTGTTTGCAATAATATCATTCATAATTTGTTTAGCTTCTCGAGAATCTGATTTTGCAATTTCACCGAGTTTATTTCTAATGTCAATAGCTTCCCTTATTTCGCCACTTTTAACTTTTTCAACAATCACATCATCAATATCCGGAATAGCTTTACGATATTTTTTAATGCCTTGATTTTTCAAGTATTCATCATAATAGCTCCATCGCCTTGGTTCTAAATCCTCATGCTTTTCCATAAACTCGTAAACTCGTACCAGACGATTAGCGTCACTTTTCTTTATTCCTAGCACCTTCGCTATATGGTCAACGGGTCTTTTTGAGATTCTTATTTGACGCACTAAAAAGCCTGCCTGTTCAAAAGGCGACCAGTTTGTTTTTCCACTAACGTGATATTGACCGAGAAGAGCAAAAACAGCTTCATCTGGGAAGTCGTCAGGCAAAACTTGACATTTAATATATCCCCATTTAATAGGATCGTTTTCGGCTAATAAACGATATGCAGCCAATCTGCTATTGCCTTCTAGAACAACATTTTTTCTAACGATGATAGGATCAATCAAACCATCATTATCTTTTATTGCTGTCTTTAATTGTTTTACATGGTCAAATGCTTTCATTGTGTTTTCGATAAGGGTTTGATCGGGTATTCCTTTAGATATGTTTAGCAAGGAAAAGACTCTTGGATTTTCAGGGTAAAAAAGCAAATCGCTTTGTTTTAGCATTATTTCCTCAGTTGGATAGTCGGTTCCATTAATAGTTAAAGCATTCGGTTTAGTCATCTTTATTCTCCTTACAACCTAATACATCCTTTACCATATCCCCAAATGAATAATCTGCTATTTTCTTATACGTATTTAATTTAATATCGCCTTGCCCAAGAGAAGCAGCAGCTTTTTTTGCAGACAATAGCTTTGCAATCCATAAATCTATGCTATCGTCCATAACTAAATTATAAATATTGCAATCTTTTTTTTGACTTATTCTATGAATTCTGTCTTGAGCTTGTAAGTAATCATCTAGATTAAAACTACGATCATAAAAAATTGCATTATTAGCTGCTGTAAGAGTTAAACCCTCTTTGGCAGCTTGTGGTGTTGCAAATAATATTTGTGCTTCTCCGTTTTGAAAATTTTCAACTGATTTATTACGTCTGTTAATATCCATTTTACCGTGAATTTTCACAGAATTAAAACAGGCGTAACGCTGAGTAAATATTTCTATATTTTTAATAAACGAAGACCAAACTATACATTTTTCGTCTCGGCCCATAATTTCTTCGAGTAGGTTTTGTAAAACAACCTCCTTGCCTGAATTACGATTATAGGAGTCGTCAATAATTTTTGGGTTTGATGCTATTTCTATCAACCTTGTCATTCGCTTTAAGGAAGTTGAAGAGTCATCAAAAATGCTGGTGTCCCCTTGTTGAACAACAATATACATATCTTTTCGAACTTGTTCATACATAACTTGTTGTACATTCTCGAACTCAACTTTTACATCTGTAATATTTTTTGATGGCAACGAAATTGTATGACGTCCAGTTTTTGTTTCTCTGACACTAAAAGATTTAATTTTTTGAAAAATTTCACTTACTTTTTTAGCAAATAAATCTTGCTTGATTTTATCATTTGCCAAATCGTTTGATAGATTTGTTGCTGTTTTAAATTCATCGAAGCTTGTTCCTAAACTTAACCCTTTATCTAAAAAATAAATTTGCGCCCAAATATCAAAAGGCCTATTAGCAATAGGTGTACCGGTCATTATAGTTTTTATTTTGAACAGCTCGCTTAGTTCAAACAATGCTTGTGCTACTTTTGTTTCAGGGTTTTTAATTTTTGCAGATTCATCAATTATAATCGCAACATTTTGTGATTTTAAAAAAAGCATTAACCTTTCTGGGCTTTAAGCACTCTGATGAAAAGCTGATTGG